>JBDTCQ010000139.1:0-8958 GCA_039923515.1 Dokdonella sp. | reverse complement strand
CCGCCACCGGGATATCGAGGATATCGAGATTCTGGCGGCGGATCAGATAGAGCAACAGATCCAGCGGCCCTTCGAAGGCATCGAGGATGACTTCGAGGGCATCGGGCGGAATGTAGAGATCCTGCGGCATCTGCAGCACAGGCTCCCCACGCACGATCGCCAGCGGCATTTCCTGCTGCTGCGGAACCGGCGGGAAGGCCGAGGTGGATTCATCTTGCTGGAGTTGGGGTTCGGCTGTCGGGTTATTCATATCCGATCCGGTTGCCCGGCGCCTCACGGCGTGGGTCATGCGCAGATCTTGCGAGGCAAGGGTTCAATCGGTTGGCACAGGCTGACCGGTAGCGCGTGGCTGGTGACTGGGCACCGAAACCATGCGAATGACGAATGACCCGAATCGATGAACTGATCCGATGCCGTCAATGGAACTTCAATTGAAACATCAATACCGGTTTGACCGGCGACAAGCGGAACCGTGCATTGCGGAACGATCAAATGGCTCCGTTCCCGGGCAACGTTTCGAGGGCTTGCTGAGCTGCCTGCAGCTTCATCCGGCTTCCACCGTTCCGGATGTGACGCGAGGGCAAAAATCCGGTCGTGCAACACGCATTCGACCATCAACTGACGGGCGGGCGATCGCAAACCAAGGGTTCGGGCGCAAGACTAAGCCCAATCCATGGCGGAAGTCCAGTAATTCTGTTGAAGCAGGCCACTGATCCTGCAAGCGCATTCACCCGTTCGCTCGCCTGTTCCCATCGGCTAACATAGCCGGCCCTTATTGGAATCCGAATCATGTGGTACGCCATCACCGGTCATGACAATCCGGGTTCACTCGCGTTGCGCGGTGCCAATCGACCGGCGCACCTGGCACGTTTGAACGCGCTGCTCGATCAGGGCCGGTTGTTGGTGGCTGGCCCGTTTCCCGCGATCGATGCCGAGGATCCCGGACCCGCGGGATTCAGCGGCAGTCTGATCGTTGCCGAGTTCAGCGACCTCGGTGCGGCGCAGGCGTGGGCGGACGCGGATCCCTACCTGACGGCCGGTGTATATCGTGAAGTCGAGGTGCGACCTTTCCGCAAGGTTCTGCCATGAGCGAGCGCATGCAGGCGATCCGCGCACGGCTTGAAAGCCATTTGCAGCCGACCGTATTGGAAATTTCCGATGACAGCCACCGCCATGTCGGTCACGCCGGCGCACGCGACGGTCGCGGACATTTCAGCATCCGCATCGTAAGCCCGGCATTCGACGGCCTTACTCCTTTGGCTCGCCATCGCGCGGTCTATGCCGCTCTTGGCGAACTCATGCAAACAGATATCCATGCGATGGCGATCGACGCACGCACCTCAATGGAAAGCCAATGACTGCAAATTACCCGATTCGACTTCGCACAATTGCGCTGGCCTGCGCCGTGGTAATGGCTGGATGTACTGGCGCAGACCGGAATGTGGGCCTGCCATCCGGTCTGCCACTGGTCGAGACCGTCAACGGGCAGCCCGTCCCTCAGGTGCTGCTCGATGTGTTGGCGCGGGAGCGCAAGCTTGATCTGACGGTGGCCGAGCAACGCGCGGCGGCTCTGACCGAGTTGACCGACTACATCCTGCTGGAACAGGCATCCAGGGCCGAGGCTTACGCCAAGGATCCCGCCTTCGCCGCGGAAGTCGAGATCAATCGGCTGCAGGGCAATGCAAATGCGACCATGGCCAAGTTTCGCAGTGCCGCGCAGGTCGATGACAGCGTGTTGCAGGCCGAATACCAACAGCAGATTGCCAAGGCGGGAAGCTCGGAATACGACTTCAGCCAGTTGCTGTTTGCCAATGAGGACGACGCGCTGAAAGCCGCCGGTGAGGCGATCGCTCAGCCCTACAGCGAGGTATTCGAGCGCTGGGGCAAGAAGGCATTGCAGGCGCGTGCCTTCGAGCGGGTTCGACCGACCCAGTTGCCGCCGCTGCTGGGTACTGCATTGAGCGCGCTCAAGTCGGGTGAGACCAGCAAGGTGCCGGTGCATACTGAGTATGGCTGGCATGTGCTGCATGTGACTGCGATCGCGCCGTTCGTGCCGCCGACGTTCGAGCAGCTCAAGGACAGCATTCGTGAAACCGTGCTGACCCAGTTGGGACAGCAACGATTGGTGAAGCTGCGCGACACCGCCAAGGTGGTGTCCGAAACGCCAATCACCGATGTCGCCGATACGACGAAGACCAAAACCGATTCCATGCCGGCTGAAAAGCCCGCGAACTGATTTACCAGGGACGAACGCTGAATGCGACTGACTACGATAAAACTGGCCGGCTTCAAGTCATTTGTTGATCCGACCACTCTGCATCTGCCTACCAACATGTCGGCCGTGGTCGGACCGAACGGCTGCGGAAAATCGAACATCATCGACGCGATCCGCTGGGTCATGGGTGAGAGCGCGGCAAGTCGCTTGCGTGGTGATTCGCTGACTGACGTGATCTTCTCCGGCTCCAGCTCGCGCAAGCCGGTCGGTCAGGCGGTCGTAGAACTCGTGTTCGACAATTCCGATGGCACGGTCACCGGTGAATACGCGCATTACAACGAGATCTCGGTCAAGCGCCTGGTCAGCCGCGACGGCCAGTCGCAGTATTTTCTCAACGGCACGCGTTGCCGTCGCCGCGACATCACCGATCTGTTCCTCGGCACCGGCCTCGGACCGCGTAGTTATTCAATCATCGAACAGGGCATGATCAGTCAGATCGTCGAGTCCGATCCCGAGCAGCTCCGCGTTCATCTGGAGGAGGCGGCCGGCATTTCGCGCTACAAGGAAAGGCGCAAGGAAACCGAGAGCCGGATCAAGGCGACGCGCGAGAATCTTGATCGCGTCACCGATGTTCGAGATGAGGTCGACAAACAGCTTGAACATCTGAAGCGTCAGGCACGCGCGGCTGAGCGCTGGCAGGAGTTTCAGGCACAGCACAAGCACAAGGAGGCCGAACTCAAGGCGGTCACCCTGCGCGAAGCGCGAGCGGATCTCGATTCACAATCCGGCACCCTGCGCCAGGCCGAACTGGCCATCGAACAGCAGCTTGCCGAGCAACGCCAGCGCGAGGCGCAAATCGAAACCGGTCGCGAAGGGCACACCACGGCCAGCGAGCACCTCAACTCCGTGCAAGGCGAGGTGTACAAGGTCGGGGCCGAGATTGCCCGCGTCGAACAGCAGATCGAACACAGTCGTGTGCTCGCCGAACAGCTTGAACGTGCTCGTCTTGAGACCGAGCGCGCCCATCACGAGCTGGCCGAACACATCGCCACGGACACCGGCCAGGTCGAGTCGCTGCGGCTCACCCTGAGTGACTCCGCGCCACAACGTGAAGCGCTGCACGAAGCAGTCGAGAATGCTGCAGAAGTCCTGCGTGTCGCCGAATCCAGTCTGGCCGAATGGCAGGAACACTGGGATGTGTATTCGCGTTCGAGTTCGGAAGCTGCGCAGGCCGCCGAAATCGAACGCACCCGCCTGGATTATCTCGACCGCCAGTGTGCCGAAGCTGATCGCCGCCGTGAAGCCCTTGAAGCCGAGAAGAAGGCGGCCGATCTCGTCGAGCTGACGCGGGCGCTGGAAGCGCTCGATGGTGAGCAGGACCTGTTGCGCGAGAAGGTCGAGGCGTTGACTGCTGTGCTTGACGAGCGCCGCCAGAGCTTCGAACAGATCATCGAATCGGAACGCAATCTGCAGACTTCGTTGAGTGGAAAGCGTGGCGAGCTGGAGAAATCACGTGGCCGCCTCGCCTCACTCGAAGCGCTGCAACACGCTGCGCTGGCCGACGACGCCGGTGTCGTCGATGAGTGGCTGACTCGACTCGGCATCAGCGGCACGCGGCGTCTTGGCGAGGTGCTCGATGTCGACAACGGCTGGGAGAGCGCTGTTGAAACCGTATTGCAGGGCTGGCTCGATGCGGTACTGGTCGATTCGCCTGAAACCCTGCAGGGTGAACTCGCACATCTGGCTGAAACCGATTTGACCCTGCTGGCCAAGGCGACTGGCGAAGCCACTGGCCCGGCCGGCACCCTGGCTGCCCATGTGCGCGGGCCGAGCGCTGCGCTCAATCTGCTCGCGCGCGTGCGCACGGCCCATTCGCTGGTCGAGGCACACGGTCTGCTGGCCGATCTGGCCTGGGGTGAATCGATCATCACCAGCGATGGCGAATGGATTGGCAAGGGTTTCGTGCGTGTCGCGCGCGCCCAGGGATCACAGGTTGGCGTGCTCGCTCGCGAACGTGAGATTGCCGAACTGTCGAGCCGCATCGAGCAGCTCGGCGCCGAGATTGACGAGCATGCGAGCGAACTCGAAAACTCACGCATTGCGCGCATCGATGCCGAGCGCGATCGTGACGACGCCCAGCGCGAGACCCATGCCGGCCATCGGCGATTGGCCGAGATTTCCGGCCAGTTGCAGAGTCATCGCGGACGCCTCGACAGCGCGCAAGAACGATTGCTGCGTGTCGATGCCGAATTGTCCGAATTGGTTGGCAAGCTGGATGACGATCATGCGCAGATCCGCGACGCTCGCGGGCGTCTCGACGGCGCGGTCGAACGCATGGGTGAGCTTGAGCAGCAACGCCAGCAGCTTGATTCTGGGCGGCGTCAATTGCTCGAGGCGCGCGAGGAAGCGCGCATGAATGCGCGTGAGGCGCGTGATACCGAACATCAGGCCGCGCTGTCAGTTGAATCCAAGCGATCAGCCTTGGGTTCGCTTGAGCAGTCCTTGCAGCGAATGATGGCCCAGTTGTCGCAGCTCGATTCCCGGCGCGGCGAGATTGCCGCCCAGCTTGAATCGCGTGGCGACCCGCTGGCCGATCTCGAGTCCGAGCGACAGGTCTGCCTCAACCAGAGACTGCTGGTCGATCGTCAACTGGTCGAAGCGCGCAAGGCGCTTGAGGAACAAGATGCCGAAATGCGCAAGCTCGAGATCGAGCGCAATCGGATTGCCGATGCGCTGACCGAACGGCGCGAGCACCTGTCAAACCTGCGTCTCAATGAGCAGGAGCGGCGCTTGCACGCACAAAGCCTCGAGGCTGCAATTGTCGAGGCCGGCTTCGAGATCGAAGCCTTGTTTGCGCAATTGCCGGAGGAAATCGATGCCGGTCAGTGGCAAAAAGATCTTGAAGACCTGGAACAAAAGATCCGCAGGCTGGAACCGGTCAACCTGGCCGCGATCCAGGAATACGACGAGCAATCGCAACGCAAGGTGTATCTGGATTCGCAGTTGACTGACCTCAGCACGGCACTTGAGACACTTGAAGCGGCGATCCGAAAGATCGATCGCGAGACGCGTCAGCGTTTCAAGGACACCTTTGATCGGGTCAATATCGGCGTGCAGGAGTTGTTCCCACGATTGTTCGGCGGTGGTCAGGCCTATCTAGAGCTGACCGGCGAGGATCTGCTGACGACCGGCGTTTCAATCATGGCGCGGCCGCCCGGCAAGCGCGTCACTTCGATCTCGCTGCTTTCAGGTGGCGAAAAGGCAATGACCGCGGTTGCTCTGGTGTTCTCGATCTTCAGGCTCAATCCGGCACCGTTCTGCCTCCTTGATGAGGTCGACGCGCCTTTGGACGAGGCCAACGTCGGGCGCTTCTCGGCATTGGTGACCGAGATGAGCCAGAGCGTGCAATTCATTTTCGTAACTCACAACAAGTCGACCATGGAAGCGGCCACCCAGCTCTGCGGAGTCACCATGCGCGAACCCGGCGTTTCGCGGTTGGTGCAGGTCGATCTGGCCGAAGCCGCTAAACTGGCCGGAGCAGCCTGAGGAGTCGGCATGGAACAGCAAGCATTGAGCGCGACCGAAATGCGCGTGATCATTTTCGTCATCGGTATGATCGTGCTCGCCTTGATCTATCTTTTCGGCCGACCACGCAAACCAGGACAGGGCCGCAGGACGCTGTTCCGGAATCCGCCGGGAACGCGCGTCGAGCCAACCCTCGATGGCGATCCGGGCATCGACGCTGGCGAAGAGTCTCCGCGCCTGGGTGAGCAATTCGATTTGCTCGGTGAGTTTGGCCGTGAGCAGACCGATGAAGTTGTTGAGACGACTGCAAAGAAGCGCAACAAGCGGCCCGCGAAGCCGCTGGTCGGAATCCGGCCTGACGTTCCGATTGAACGTATCGTAACCTTGTTCGTAACTGCACGGGATGGCGCCATGTTCGCCGGCAGCGACCTTGTCGTTGCGGCAGAAAAGGCCGGACTTGAATTCGGTGATCGCGGTATCTTTCATCGAATGCTTGCCGGAAAACCCGATGCCGGTCCGATCTTCAGCATGGCGAACATGCTCAAGCCTGGGAATTTCGACATGGCCCGCATCGAATCCCTCGATACCCGCGGCCTCACCATTTTCATGGCGTTGCCCGGGCCGTTGCCGGCACTCGATGCCTGGGATGCGATGTTGCCGACGGCGCAGCGACTGGCCGAACTGCTCGACGCGAATCTGCTCGATGAAAAACATGGCGCACTTGGGCGTCAGGGTATTGCCCATATCCGCGACGGCTTGCGTGCCTGGGATCGTCAGCAGGAAAGCGGTCAGATTCGCCCAAATTGGTAGGCCGGACGCTCTCGATTCCGGGTTGATAGCCGGAATGGCTGTAGTGTGAAAGCTCAAGCGCAAGCATGCATGATGCGTCCATCGCCCATCCGTGGCGAACATCCGCATAGAGGAGACGCATCGTGAGCAAGCAGGTCAAGGTCAGCAAGCAGGTCAAGGCAAACAATGTGGTCAATGTCGACACGGCTCAGAAGGTCTGGTTGGCGGGGCTCGGTGCCTTCTCTATCGCGCAGAAGCAGGGTGCGACGCTGTTCGACAGCATGGTCGGCGAAGGCAAGGCATTCCAGGTGCGCAGCGAAAAGCTGGCACGCAAGGTTTCGGCTGAAGTGAAGAACGTCGTCGAAAGTCGCATGAAGCCGGTCCGGATCCGTCTGGATGCGATGCGCAATGATGCCGAAGCCAGGTTCGAAACGGGCGTGGGTCGTGTGATGTCTTATGCCGGCATACCCTCGAAGGCCGATGTGGATGCGCTGATCGCACGCGTCGACAAGCTCTCGCGCCAGTTGCGCGCGGCGAAGTAAGCACAAGCCTTAAACGTGTTGAAACGAAGCGGTCGCCTCTAGCGGCCGTTTTTGTTTGTGCTCAGCGCAGGTAGGCGCTGGCCAGCGTGTTCAGATGCAGGCGCTCGGAATCGCGCAGGAAGGGCGCAATCAGCATCATCACCTGATGGATTCCGCGGCCGATGTCGAGTTGGCCGGACTCGGTCTTGCCGTGCCGAACCGCATCGAAATTGAGCCAGAAGGTCGCGACCAGCACGATGTTCTCCGCGGTGGCCCGAATCTCGTCGGCGCTGGCCCGGAAGATCCCGGCGGCAGCAAGTCCGCGCATGACTCCGGCCGCGCTGTCCGACGCCCGCTTGAGAATTCGCGAGAAATGCAGGCGCAGCTTCCGGTTGCGCGAGAGGATGTCGACCAGATCCCGATAGACGAAACGGAAATCCCACATGCATTCGAAGATCAGGTGCAGTTGTAGCCAGACATCCTCGAGATTGGGTAGACGATCATCGGGGACGACCATTGCATCATCGATGCGCTGTTCGTAGCGCGCGAACAGGTGGCCGATGATGTCGTCCTTGTTGCGATAGTGGTAATAAAGATTGCCCGGGCTGATGCCCAGTTCGTCGGCAATGTGGTTGGTCGTGACGTTTGGCTCGCCCTGCGTATTGAACATGGCCAGAGCGGTTTCAAGAATCAGCTCGCGGGTTTGACGTGCCATTGGGCTTACCTGCGAGTCGGCGAAATGGTCAGGCGCACAGCTTGGCGACGAGATCGATGTACTTTTTCTGGGCTTCGTCCTGCGCCGTGCCGTGGAGCTTTGCCCATGCTTCGTACTTGGCAGTGCCGACAAAATCGAAAAAGCCGGGCTTCGGGCCGGAGACGTCACCGTCGGCGCCCTGTTTGTACAGGGCATACAACTTCAGCAAGGTGTCATTGTCAGGCCGCTCGGCCAGTTTCTTGATGTCGGCCGCGGCTTTCTCGAAACTGGCTTGAAGCTTGGACATTGTTTTTCGCCTTTTTGGAAGCGCCCCTGCGCTCGAACTTTCTATCATGCACCCCGGAGCCGGTCAACGTGACCGCATCCGCGTGGAAAGGATCTCGTTGCGCGACTATGCTGTCCGGACGGTGGCGCTCTCGCGCACCTGCAATGGCGGCATCACGGCGGCTTTTTCAATCTGGAATGGAGTGGGCAGATGACATATTTCGTGACGGGAGCGACCGGCTTCATCGGGCGCCACCTGCTGGAAAAGTTGTTGTTGCGCAAGGGCAAGATCTATTGCCTGGTGCGCAAGGAATCGATGGCGAAGTTCGACGATTTGCGGGCCCGGCTGGGTGCCGAGAAGGATCGCCTGATCGCGGTCACCGGCGACCTTGGCAAGGCCCGCCTTGGCGTAACGCCGACCATGCAGAAGAATCTCAGCGGCAAGGTCACTCATTTCTTTCATCTCGCCGCACTCTATGATTTGGCTGCTGACGAGGCCAGTCAAGTCAGCGCGAATATCGAGGGTACGCGGCACGCCGTGCAGCTCGCCGAGGCGGTCAAGGCCGGATGTTTCCATCACACCAGTTCGATCGCTGCCGCCGGACTCTATCCCGGAATATTCCGGGAGGATATGTTCGAAGAGGCCGAAGGACTGGACAATGTGTACTTCCGCACGAAACATGATTCCGAAGGCATCGTGCGCAAGGAGTGCAAGCGACCATTCCGCATCTATCGGCCGGGCATTGTCATCGGCAATTCACAGACCGGCGAGATGGACAAGATCGACGGACCGTACTACTTCTTCGGCCTGATCAAGAAGTTGCGCGAAGTGCTGCCACCATGGATGCCGACCATCGGTATCGAGGGCGGTCGCCTGAACCTGGTTCCGGTGGACTGGGTTGCGGCCGCCATGGATCACATTGCACATG
>JBDTCQ010000138.1:0-5430 GCA_039923515.1 Dokdonella sp. | reverse complement strand
CAGGGCACCAAGCGCGTACCCTGATGCAACAATTGGTAAAACGAGTGCTGCCCGTTGGTGCCAGGCTCACCCCAGTAAATCGGGCACGTCTCCACGCCGACCCGCTCTCCCTGAAGGGTCACGTGCTTGCCGTTGCTCTCCATCGTCAACTGCTGCAGGTAAGCCGGGAAACGACTGAGGTATTCCGCATAGGGCAGCACGGCCACGGTGTTCGCACCGAGAAAATCGTTGTTCCAGATCGCGATCAACGCCATCAACACCGGCAGGTTGCGCTCGAACGGGGTCTGGCGGAAATGCGTGTCCATGGCATGGAAGCCGGCCAGCATCTCGCGGAAGTTGGTGGGACCCATCGCGATCATCGTGGACAGGCCAATCGCCGAATCCATCGAATAGCGGCCACCGACCCAATCCCAGAAACCGAACATGTTGTCGGTATCGATGCCGAACTTGCGCACGCCATCGGCGTTCGTCGACACCGCCACGAAGTGCTTCGCGACCGCGGCTTCATCACCCAGCGCATCCACGCACCAGACGCGCGCAGCGTGGGCGTTGGTGAGTGTTTCCTGGGTCGTGAAGGTCTTCGAGCAAATGATGAACAGCGTTTCGGCGGCGTCGAGATCGCGGGTAGCCTCAACGAAATCGCTGGGATCGACATTGGATACAAAGCGCATCTGCAGGTCACGCTGCGAGTAAGCGCGCAGTGCCTCGTGCGCCATCACCGGCCCCAGGTCTGAGCCACCGATGCCGATACTGATGACATTGCGGATGCGCTTTCCGCTGGCACCTGTCCAGCGTCCGTCTCGGACCTTGTCCGAAAACGCCGCCATGCGGTCGAGCACCTCGTGTACCGCTGGCACCACGTCCTCGCCATCGACGAGGATGTGCTCGCTCTTGGGCGCGCGCAGCGCCACGTGCAGGACCGGACGGTCTTCGGTTGTATTGATGCGATCACCCCGGAACAGGGCATCGATCCGCGCGCGCAGCCCGCAGGCATCTGCAAGCGCCAGCAACAGGTGCAGCGTTTCGGCGTCGACGCGCTGCTTGGAGTAATCGACGTAAAGCCCCGCCGCCTCGATACGCAGGCGCTCTCCGCGTGCAGGATCAGCGGCAAACAGATCTTGCAGTCGGTGTCCTTGGGTGCTTTGCGCATGCGCCGACAGTGCAAGCCATTGCGGTCGCTGCACCAGCGCAACCGGGGATGTCGTTGTAGCCGTGGCGCTCATTTTAGTGCCTTCGCCTTGTCGTTGATCTTTTGCATGAGTTGCTTCCATGATTTGACGAAGGCGTCCGCGCCCTCCTGCTGGAGTTGTTCGGCCAACGCGTCGGCGTCGATGCCGGCATTCCGGAAGGGCTGCAGCACGTCACCGACATCACCGCCAAGCGCACTGTCCACCTTGCCATGATCGGCGAAGGCGGCCAGTGTCTTGTCGGGCACCGTGTCAATGGTGTCGGGTGCGGCGAGCGCCGAAACATACAGCGTATCGGAGGCATCAGGATCCTTGGTGCCGGTGCTGGCCCAAAGCAGTCGCTGCGGCTGTGCGCCCGCTGCCGCCAACGTCTTCCAGCGCGGGGAATCCAGCAACTTTCGATACGCTTCGTAGACTTGCTGACTGACCGCAATGCCCAGCTTGTTGCGCAGTTCGGCAGGCACCTTGTCGGCGACCGCCTTGTCCCAACGACTGACGAACAGTGACGCTACCGACGAGACCACCGGATCCAGTCCTTTCGCGATCCGGCGCTCGATCCCGCGCAGGTAGGCTTCGGCCGACGCTTGGTACTGCTCAGCCGAGAACAACAGGGTTACGTTGATTGGCACGCCGTTGAAAATCGATTCCTCGATGGCCGGCACGCCTTCGGGCGTACCCGGAATCTTGATGTAGAGGTTGTCGCAGCCCGCCTGCGCATGGATGCGCGCAGCCGCCGCGATGCTACCGGCGGTATCAGCAGCCAGCAGGGGCGACAGTTCCATCGATACCCAACCATCGACACCGTTGCTGGCCTTGTGTGCAGGCTCGAACAGCTTCGCCGCGCGGCGCAGGTCTTCCAGTGCCAGCTCGATAAACAGGGCTTCGTCGTGCAGGCCCGCGGCTGTCTTTTCCGCGATCCCCGCGTCGTAGGCATCGCTGCCGCCGATCGCGTGCTCGAAGATCGTCGGATTGGAGGTCAGGCCCGTTATGCCGTAGTCGTCGATATAGCGTGCCATGGTGCCATCGTCGAGCAGGCTGCGGGTGATGTTGTCCAGCCACAGGCTCTGACCGATAGCGCGGAGTTGTTGCAGATTCTTGTTCACGTCGACTCCTTGTCGAATGCGGAGGGCGACCCCACCAGGGCATCGCGCCAAAACCACGGATCGGATCTCGTGGCGTAACAGGAAAAATTAATGAGGGTGCATGCCGGATTCAACATGGCGTGCTCCGCTCGGGCTTGGGATCGTGCCAACCCCCTACATCACTGACGAGTTCGTTGGCGTCCTCCGGGCCCCAACTGCCGGGTGCGTAAGTTTCCACAGGTTTCGGCAGATCAAGCACCGGATCGACCACACGCCACGCTTCCTCTACCGCCTCGGCGTGGGTGAACAGCGTCGCGTCGCCGACCAGCGCATCGCCGAGCAAGCGCTCATACGGCGGGGCGTCGCTGGTCTGTTGGTGACGGGCGATCAACTCCACATCTTCCCCGCGCATCGCCTCGCCGGAGCGTTTGACCCGCGCGCCGGCCGCGATGACCACTTCGGGGCTCAGCCGAAAGCGGAAATAGTTGCTATGGTCGAGCTGCATCCCTTCAGGCTGATCGCGCTTGAAGATGGCCAGTGGGGGTGTTTTCAAGTCGACCATCACCTGGGTCGCGGTGATCGGCAAGCGTTTTCCCGCGCGAAGATAAAATGGCACTCCGGCCCAGCGCCAGGTGTCGATCTCGAGCTTCAGCGCGGCGAACGTCTCGACATTGGAATCTTTCTTCACACCTTCTTCGTCACGATAGCCACGGAACTGCCCACACACCACATTTCCGGGCTGGAGTGGTCGCATCGCCCGGAACAGACGCAACTTCTCGGCGTGGATCGCGTCCGCGTCGTCGCCGACGGGCGCATCCATCGCCAGCAAGGCGACCACCTCAAGCATGTGGTTCTGCACCACATCGCGGATCGCGCCGACGCCATCGTAGAAACTGCCGCGACCCTGCACGCCGAAGTGCTCGGCCAAGGTGATCTGGATATTGCTGACGTGATCGCGGTTCCAGATTGGCTCAAGGAATGCGTTCGCGAAACGGAAATACAGCAGGTTCTGCACTGCCTCCTTGCCAAGATAGTGATCGATGCGGAACACGGCGTCCTCGGCGAAGACCGCGTGCAGAGCGGTGTTCAAAGCTCGCGCGGACGCCAGATCACGACCAAAGGGCTTTTCCACAACAACCCGTGCGTTTTTGGCATTGCCTGAATTGCCCAGCGAGCGCACGACGACAGCGAACAACGAGGGTGGAATGGCGAGGTAATGCAAGGGCCGCGATACATCGCCGAGTGTCTGCTTGAGGCGCAGGAAGGTCTCCGGATCCGCGTAGTCACCATCGACATATCGCAATTGCGCGGCCAGCTTGCTGAAGGCTGCTTCATCGATTTCACCGGCATGTTCCAGACTGGCGCGGACTCGCTCGCGCAATCGGTCGAGGTTCCAACCGGCACGAGCGACGCCGATCACCGGCATATCCAATTCGCCGGCCCGCACAAGCGCCTGCAGCGCTGGAAAGATCTTCTTGTAAGCCAAGTCACCGGTGGCGCCAAAGAGCACAAGCGCATCGGACGGAGCGGTGGATCGGGTCATTGATGACTCCCTGGATCCTGATTGATGCCCGGGAATGTTGGCGTTCCCTGCGGTAGGTCAGCTAACAACTCTAGGCCGGTCCCGGCGAAATCACAATTGGAACGGATCGCTCATACTCGACCCGTTCAGATTCAAAACCGCTTGCACCGATCGTGCGAATTCCTGCAGATCGACGGTGGTAGATGGGTCGGCAGCAACTCGACGGGTGCATCACCGAGTTCCGCAATCAGGGAAAGGGCCGGCGTGCGCATGAAACCCGCCATTGGTGAGAGTCTCCAAGGATTGCCGGTATCACTGAAGTGGAAAGGAGCATCCGATACGGCACGTTGCAAACCCCATCAGAGTTGCTTAAGACGACATTTGATTGCTGTCAATTGGTCGTTCCAACTTGCCGTAGACATTCCTTTTCGTTGGCGAGCTGGGGGCTTGCAATGGTGCACTCTCGCCGTTGGTACTGAGCGTCCTCAAAGGCCGCAACTTCAACGACTGATGCTTTCCCAACCTGAAGATGAAACTGATTGGCTTGAGCAACATGAAAGATTCTCCCTGAAGGCAAGTGATGGTTGGCTCAGGACAATGGGTAATGCCGAGAATGGAGCTGGCCGATGTGAGCCTCGAGCGTCGAATCGCTGATGGGAGATCAGACCACCCGGCTACCATTGCGCCTGCACCCTTATTCAACCCCGCAGGATTGAAACGGCCGGTGAATGTACGAACCATGTACGGGATTGGGACGTTTTCTCAAAAACGCACTTGTCTTTTACAAGAATGCGCCCTTCATCTTGAGATCCAATCGTGGTCTGCTGGCCTCCGAGACGCGACGTTTCTTGTTCGCCAAGGCCATCATTCATGAACCAATCGGCTTAATTTCGGCGCATGCCTATAGCAGGAAATGTTTGAATCCGTTTGCTACAGGAATTCGGCTTGCTGGGTCCTTGAGGTACTTCCAGCGCTCCGATTTTTGCGGAAACAAACGCCATTACACTCGAAGTGTGTGCCGCGTGGATTCGGCATACTCATGCGCACACGGATATCTTAGAGGGAAACCTCAGACAGCTGTCAAAGGCCGTTGAGCTGACTGGCCAAGCGGGCGATCCCAGTCAATCTGAAGGTGGTTCACGGATTGAGGCGCAAGCACGAGATCGATCTCGAGCAAGCCATCGCTGACTACGAACGGCATGGGCTGCTGCACCGCCTCCGATGCTGCCTGAAGTGCATTCACCTGATCATGGCTGGGGTATTCAGGAGACCCCATTTCGCACCATGCCCGCTTCGGATTGCCGTGATCCTCGTCTACCCGGGATCGCATGATTCCTTTCGCGCTGATCGTTGCAGGATGCGTCACGCGCAGCCTGACGGATTCGTTTCCAACCGGATGCTCAGGCAGGGCTTGATTGATTAGTACGACGTCGGTGCGAGGATTATCGCCGTCGTGTCTGCCGATCCACACGGCGACGTTGTCATGCTGGCCGCTTACTTTAATTTGCTCGTCCCCCAGGGCACGCAGCATCTGCATGGCGCGGTAGATCGGCTTGGGGACCCCGTAGAGGTTCATCATTCCGAACCCGCCGTGGTAGGGCATGCTGGGAAGATAGTTCTCCTCGAAAATGTCGCTGAA
>JBDTCQ010000137.1:0-3486 GCA_039923515.1 Dokdonella sp. | reverse complement strand
GCCAGCGGCGGTCGAATCGAGCGCGCTCAAGCAATCTTCGCCGCGGCAGAACTGGCCAATGCCGATGGCATGGACCTGCTCGGATTCGAGCTTGATCCCGACTACCGCATCTATGATGGCTCGTATGATCTGGGGCGTTACAACGATGTCTCAGATGACTACAAATACGTGCCGGTCGATCATGCCGATATTGATCTTGGTACCCGCTACCTCGGCAACGACGAAGTGGATCGCGTCACGGCAAGTCGCTCCGTTCCGCTCAAACGCTTCCATTATCGGTATGTCGCGGCCGATCTCGCCGAACAGGCCGCCGACCTCCTGCCGGCACGATCGCAGGCTTACGCGGCGGTTCTTTGCATGGCCACCGGCTGGATCAATATGCGTGACCACGTTCGCGGCGAGGCACTGTGGTTGCGCTACGTCCGCAACGGTGCGTATGTGCCATGGGCGGCCGATTTCGGCAATGAATGTGAGATGCCGGATTTCCCGGCAGCCGCCGAGCGCTTGCACATCGAGCGTATCGCCGAGGTCAAGCGTGTGATTCGGGCTGGAATACCCTATGTAGCAGCGATCTTCATCCTGCTCGGCATAGTAATTCTCGTCCGCGTGCTTGGCCGCAAACGACGGATTCGCAATGTCCAGTCATGAGGTTCCGGGCGTCGGCTACAATGCGCGCCCGTTTTGATGTGCCCGGACCTTGAAAAAATCGGATTTCCATTTCGATCTGCCGCCCGAGTTGATTGCCCAGCAGCCGCTTGCCGAGCGCTCGGCCAGTCGTCTGCTTGAGCTCGACGTGGCCGGCCAGTCCATGGTCGATCGCCAGTTTCGTGAACTGCCCGATCTGCTGCGGGCGGGTGACTTGCTCGTGTTCAACGATACCCGTGTGCTGCCTGCGCGCCTGTTCGGGCGCAAGGAAACCGGCGGGGCGGTTGAAATCCTGATCGAGCGTGTAACCGGGTCCCATGAGGCGACCGCGCAGCTTGGAGTGAGCAAGAAGCCGAAAGAAGGCGCTGCCATTGAATTGGCCGATGGCTCGCTCGCGCGCGTTCTTGGCCGTGATGGCGAATTTTTCCGTTTGCGGTTTGAATCCGCTGAGCCACTGGAGCGATTGCTGCTCAAACTTGGCCGCATGCCATTGCCGCCATATATCGAACGCACCCCCGATGCCATCGACAGTGAGCGCTACCAGACCGTTTTTGCGCGCGAGCCAGGTGCCGTGGCCGCGCCGACCGCAGGCTTGCACTTCGATGAGGCCTTGCTCGATCGGCTTGCCGCGCGTGGTATCGAGTCGGCCCACATCACCCTGCATGTGGGGGCCGGAACCTTCCAGCCGATGCGCGCCGAAAAGCTCGAAGACCACACCATGCATCGCGAATGGCTCAACGTCGGCGCCGAGCTGGTCGACAAGATCCATCACACGCGCGCTCGTGGCGGACGCGTTATCGCGGTCGGCACGACGGTAGTGCGCGCACTCGAAAGTGCAAGTCGCGATGGCGTGCTGGAACCGTTCGCCGGCGAGACCCAGATCTTCATCTTCCCCGGATACAAGTTCAGCAGCGTTGATGCGTTGCTGACCAATTTCCATCTGCCGGAATCCACCCTGCTGATGCTGGTGTCAGCTTTCGCCGGACGCGAATTCATCCTCGATGCCTATCGCCACGCAGTCGAGCAGCGCTATCGATTCTTCTCGTATGGTGATGCGATGTTGGTTTGGCCCGAAAGGGCCGGGAGTCGGGAATCGGGAGTGGGGAATGGGTAGAAGCAAAATTGCGCTCTCATTTCCCCGTTTGAATTTTTTTTAAGTAGGTCGAGTGACGTATTTGTATGGCCTGGTCGTAGCCCAGACATTGGTGTCACGCTGAAGCTGCTTCTTCTATTCCCCATTCTCTATTCCCCATTCCCTTTCAAATGAAATTTGAAATCCTCAACACCGACTCCAACGCTCGCCGCGGGCGCCTGACGTTTGATCGCGGCACGATCGAGACGCCGGCGTTCATGCCGGTTGGTACCTATGGCACGGTCAAGGCGATGACGCCGCGTGACATCAAGGAGATTGGTGCCGAGATCATCCTCGGCAACACGTTTCATTTGTTCCTGCGTCCGGGACTGGAAGTCATCGGGGATTTTGGCGGCTTGCATCGCTTTATCGGCTGGGACAAGCCAATCCTCACCGACTCCGGTGGCTTCCAGGTTTTCTCGCTCGCGCACAAGCGCAAGATCACCGAAGAAGGCGTCACTTTCGCATCGCCGGTGGATGGCTCGAAGGTGTTCCTCAGTCCGGAGGAATCGATGCGCATCCAGCATGTGCTCGATTCCGATATCGCGATGATTTTCGACGAATGCACGCCGTATCCAGCCACTGAGCCGGTCGCGAGCGAATCGATGGAACTGAGTCTGCGCTGGGCACTGCGTTCGCGCCGTGCGTTTGACGAACTCGGAAATCCGAACTCGTTGTTCGGCATTGTCCAGGGTTCGGTCTATCCCGAACTGCGCAAACGCTCGGCGGCTGGTCTCGTCGAAATCGGTTTCGATGGCTATGCGATTGGTGGCCTCGCCGTCGGTGAGCCCGAGGAAGAGCGCAATGCAACCCTGGAAATGATCGAGCCGCATCTGCCCAGGGACAAACCGCGTTACCTGATGGGCGTCGGACGACCGGAAGACATCGTCGAGGCTGTGCTCCGTGGCGTCGACATGTTTGACTGCGTGATGCCGACGCGCAATGCGCGCAACGGCTTCCTGTTCACCCGTCACGGCACCTTGCGAATCCGCAATGCGAAATTTGCCCGCGATACACGCGTGATCGAGGAAGGGTGCGATTGCTATACCTGTCGATCAGGATTCAGCCGTGCCTACCTGCGCCATCTCGATCGCTGCGGCGAAATCCTCGCCAGCCAGCTCGCGACAATCCACAATCTTTTCCACTACCAGGAATTGATGCGGGGCCTGCGTTCGGCGATTGAAGAATCGCGCCTCGATACTTTTGTCGCGGAGTTCTACGCGCTGCGGACCATCACTGAGCACGAGGCCTGACTATCGCGCCAGGCCGGGTCAGGCGCTAGCATGGCTAACTGGCTGATCCATCTATCCAAGGACAATCCGATTCAATGAAGACCCTGCTCGTCACCGGCGGCGCCGGATTCATCGGTGGAAATTTCATCCTCGAACTACTCGACCTCACCGGCTATCGCATCGTCAACCTCGATGCGCTGACGTATGCCGGCAATCCGGACACGCTGGCCGACGTGGCAACGCGTACGGACTATGTTTTTGAGCATGGCGATATTGGCGATCGCGAACGTGTGCAGGCAATCCTCGCCGCGCATCAACCGACCGCAATCATCAATTTCGCGGCCGAGTCGCATGTCGATCGTTCGATCGATGGCCCGGCCGAATTCGTGCAGACGAATGTCGTCGGTACGCTCAATCTGCTTGAGTGCGCGCTGGCTTACTGGCGTGCGCTGCCGCTTGATCGTCAGGATGCATTCC
>JBDTCQ010000136.1:0-13885 GCA_039923515.1 Dokdonella sp. | reverse complement strand
GTGTTCTTCCAGGCCACTTCTTGCTGCTTGCGCCCGTACTTGGTCGCCTTTCCGATCGCGCGGGCCTCGCGGCTGCCGCGCACCTTGCGCCCCTCCTGGTACTGGACGCGCTGCTGGAAACTGCGCTGGGCCATGTCCTTGTAGACCTTGGCGCAGCGGATGTCATCGCCAGCGCCGACTACATAGACTGCTGCTTCCTTGCCGCTTTTGAGAGGTCGCACAACCCGATCGATGATGCCGTCGTCGATCAGGGCCTGCAGACCGGATGGAATCTTCATCAGGTGGGTTTTCTTGCTATCCGAGACCTGTTGCGGGGAATCCGCAATCACAGGCGGCGCAGGATAGCGGACTCGACCGAACAAGCGATAGGCTCCGTGATGGCATGACGCAAACGGAACCTGCTGATTTCCCTCAAGCTTCGAGCCATCCCATGCCGGATTCCGCGATCAAGCACATCGAAAAGCTGGCGCGGATCATCGGGCCGTGTGGCGTCATGAATACCGGAGAAGCCGGTGGTGAATTGACCGCCCGCAACGACGGCTGGATCTGAACGAATCGCGCGCCAAAACGAAATAGTCCGGTATTCAAGCAAGGCATCGCGTAGCATGGCGGCGTTTTCAGTCCTTTCAGCGCGTCTCGATCGGCCAGCTCGCCGCCGCCGTTGCGCCCCTTTCGCGCCGTCATCTCGATCCCTGGCTTGACGCCTCAACGGGAGTGCCCATGCCGGGCTACCGTACCCGCCAACTTGCCGTAAAGCTGGGCGGACATGATTACCAGATCCGGGCGCTGAGCGATCTCCAGCAGTTCGCCGACCCGCATGGGATTGCCGAGCGTGTCGGCATCTCCTCGGCACAGTGGAGCCTGTTCGGCCAGGTCTGGCCATCCGGTCGCGTGCTGGCCGAAGCGATGAGCACCTTTGACGTGGCTGGCAAGCGCATCCTTGAAATCGGTTGCGGGTTGGGTCTTTCGAGCCTCGTGCTGCAAAGACGCAAGGCCGATATTACCGCCAGCGATCACCACCCGCTGGCCGAGGCCTTTCTCAATCGCAACGCACGCTTGAACAACCTGCCGAAACTGGCCTATCGCGATCTCCACTGGGCCATTCCGGATGTTGAGCTGGGGCACTTCGACCTGCTGATCGGCAGCGACATTCTTTACGAGCGTGACCACATCGAGTTGCTCGCGGAGTTGCTGAAACGCCACGCTCTGGACTGTGCCGAAATCATCTTTACCGATCCCGGACGCGGCAACAGTGCACCGTTCACGCGCGCCCTTGCTACTCAGGGCTATAGCGTCACCGAAGTGAAAAGCCGCTTCAACGAGAGCGACACCCCGCCGTTTCGCGGCCGCCTGCTCAGCTATCGACGCTGAGACTCACCGGACACCCATCATGGCCCTGGACATCCACCCTGATGACAGCAAGATCGATCCGAGCGTCTCCTGTTCGGACTGTGAGGCTGTCTGCTGTCGATTGACCGTCGTCATCGACAAGGCAGATCAAATCCCCGAGCACCTCGTCGCCCATGCTGAAAATGGAATGGTCACGATGGCACGCGGTGCCGACGGTTGGTGCATTGCACTCGATCGCGTCACGATGTCATGCGGAATCTATGCGCAACGTCCGGGGGTTTGCCGTCGCTTCACGATGGGCGGCGGCTACTGCCGTCTCGAACGCGAGAAATTTGCGAATTCCGGACTTTCGCTAGTCGTTGTCTGAATCCGTGCGCTCGTTCCACTCGGCAAGCGCCGCGCGATAACGCTCCATCGCATCGTCATGGCTATCGAAGATGCAGCGCACACAGCCCGAGCCGCAGCAATCGGCCGGATCAGGCTCCGGCGGAGGTTGCGGCTTTGTCGGATCGCGCATTCAAGGGATCTGCAGCAATTGCTGTGCCGTCCATTGAATGATCTGCGCTGTGTTCATGCCACCTGACTGACGCGCGATCTCACGCCCACCATTGAACAGGATCAGCGTCGGAATGCTACGAATCGTGAATCGCGCGCCGAGAGCTTGTTCTGCCTCGGTATCGACCTTGGCCAGGCGTACTTTGGGCTCAAGTCGCACGGCGGCTTCGGCGAAGTGCGGTGCCATGTTTAGGCATGGGCCACACCACGGTGCCCAGAAATCCACCAACACCGGTAGATCACCACGGAGCACCTTGTTGTCGAAATCACGGGTTTCGAGAACAACTGGTTTCGCCGCGAACAGTGTCTGATGGCAGCGTCCGCAGGTGGGATTTTCGGCAAGTCGCGATTCGGGCAAACGGTTCATGGCTGCGCACTGCAGACAGGGGATCATCAGTGTCGAGTCGCTCATGGTTATCTCGTTCGATTGGCAGGTGAATCCTACAGTGGCGACGGGCGACGCAACTACAAGGTGATCAATCCAACGATCCTGCCACGGGGAAGATCACACCTGGACGGTCAGGCGACCAGGCTTCCAGTCGGATCATGATCCTCTCAAAGAACTTTGACGCAATCCATCCATCCAACCAGTCGCGCAAACGTGGCCACCGAGACGTATCAAACCACTCCGGATCGACCATCCTGAACTGACGAACGAATGGCATGATCGAGATGTCAGCGATCGAGGCTTGATGGCCGAACAAATACGACGATCGCTCCAGCCGATCCTCAAGCGAAGCCAGGAATGGTGCTGCGCGCTCACGCTCGCGCAACGGATCGACATCAATAAACCGTTGCGGGTATTTGTAGCTGTCGAGCGCTTGCTTGAACTCGACGTCGCAGCGAGAGATCAGATCAAACATATCGTCAGCATTGTCGGTCGACGCGTCGAGCCAGTCTTCAGGGTCATTTCGCCGCAACGCCCAGACCATGATGTCGAGACTCTCATCGAGAACCTTGCCGTCTGTTTCGATCAGCACCGGCACCGTGCCTTTGGGCGATGCGGCAAGCAACTCGACAGGCTTGTCGCGCAAGCGGACTTCACGCAACTCGACCTGCTGCTCACTGACTACGAGTGCCATGCGGGCACGCATTGCATATGGACAGCGGCGGAACGAGTAGAAGATCGGCAACGCCATCAGACGGAGTCGAAAACCTTGCCCGGGTTCATGATGCCGTGTGGATCGAACACCTGCTTGATGCCGCGCATCATCGCAATTTCAGCCGCGCTGCGCGTGCCGAGCAGATAATCCTTCTTTACCAGGCCGATACCGTGTTCGGCCGAAATGCTGCCGCCGAAATCGGCCAAGGTCTGCGCCAGCAGGCGCGTGACCCGTTCACAGTCGACGATGAAGACTGCGTCGGTCGTGGCGGCATCTTTCAGCACATTGATGTGCAGGTTGCCGTCGCCGATATGTCCGAACCAGACCACGTCGTAATGCGGATACTCGCGTTCGAAGATCGTACGCATCGCCTGCATGAAGGCTGGAATCGCGCTGATGCGAACCGCGATGTCGTTCTTGTACGGCTTGCCCGCCGCCAGACTTTCAGTAATGCCCTCACGCAGCCGCCACAGTGATCCCGCCTGCGCCGAACTCTGGCTGATCACGCCATCCTTGACCCAGCCGTTGCCGAAACACAGCTCGAAAACCTCCAGCGCATCGGCTTGCTCCCTCTCATCGGCGGCATCGAATTCGGTGATCAGGTAAAACGGCGAGATCTGCTCGAAAGGATCCTGCGCGCCTTGCGCAACGACAAGCCTGAGCGCACGATCGGTGAAGAATTCGAAGGCGCTGAGCTTGAGCTTGTGGCGGCAGGCGGCAAACACCCGCATCAGATCCTCCATCGCGGCCACTGCAAAGACCATGACATTCGATGCCGGCGGCGGATCGGTCAGACGCACGCTGGCCTCGACCACCAGGCCCAGCGTTCCTTCCGCACCGATCAACAGGTGGCGCAGATCGTAGCCACTGGAATTCTTGATCAGGCCGCGATTGAGATCGAGCAGCTCGCCGGTGCCGGTGACGACCTTCAATCCGGCAATCCACTCACGCGTGTTGCCGTAGCGGATCACGCGGATGCCGCCGGCATTGGTGGCAATGCTGCCGCCGATCGAACACGAGCCGCGCGCGGCGAAATCCACCGGATAAATCAACTCGTGTCCGCGAGCGGCGCGTTGCAGCGTTTCAAGGACGAGACCGGGTTGCACGGTCAGGATCCGGTCGACCGGATCGAAATCCAGCACGCGGTTCATGCGCTCGAAACTGACGACGAGTTCGCCGTTGGCCGCGACCGCGCCACCCGACAAGCCGGTGCGGCCACCCGATGGCACGATGCCAATCCCTTCCGCGACCGCCCAGCGCACGATTTCCTGCACTTCCTCTGCGCTCGATGGCAAGGCGATCGCCAGCGGCGCTGGCGTCCAGCGTCGCGTCCAGTCGCGACCGTAGAACTCAAGATCGGCGGCATCTGTCTTCAGCAACAGCTCGGGCAGGCGCGCGTGCAACCGCAATAATCGGGAATCGGACATTCGACGGAATCCGCTTGAACAGGGTTGCTGACGGGTTCGAAAGGCAGCGTCTGCAGACTGCCAGCGATTGATTGGAACGTCTACTGCTGCACTGCCGCAAAAGTCATGGAATCTGGCATAGTCTTCCTTGCCCGACGGATCGTGTTTTCGTTTCCGCTGCAACCATCGCGAGCCTTGCCCATGACCATGAAAAAGACCTCCTACCCCAAGCAGGAAATCCGTGTGCTGTTGCTGGAAGGCATCAGCGCAAGCGCGGTCGACACGTTCAAGGCTGCTGGCTACTCGCAGATAGAGTTGCACGACAAATCGCTGCCCGATGCAGATCTCAAGCGACGCATCGCCGAGGCGCACCTGATCGGCATCCGCTCACGTACGCAACTGACGCCTGAGGTGCTCGCCGAAGCCAAACGCCTGATCGCGATCGGCTGTTTCTGCATCGGCACCAACCAGGTCGATCTGAATGCCGCGCAGAGTTTCGGCATTCCGGTGTTCAATGCGCCCTACTCGAACACGCGCAGCGTTGCCGAGCTGGTGCTGGCCGAAGCGATCCTGCTGATGCGCCGGATTCCACAGAAGAATGCCGAATGCCACCGCGGCGGCTGGTCGAAATCGGCAACCGGCAGTTTCGAGGTGCGTGACAAGGTGCTTGGCATCATTGGCTACGGCCATATCGGCACCCAGGTCGGCCTGCTTGCCGAAGGCCTCGGCATGCGCGTGATCTTTTATGACATCGAGGCGAAATTGACCCTCGGCAACGCGCGTGCCGCAGCCAGCCTCGATGATCTGCTGCAACGTTCGGATATCGTCACCCTGCACGTTCCCGAGACGCCGCAGACGGCGATGATGATCGGCGCTGCTCAGCTCGCCAAGATGCGCAAGGGAGCGGCCCTGATCAATGCCTCGCGCGGCACCGTCGTCAATATCGATGCGCTCGCCGAGAGTCTTCGCTCAGGCCATCTTGCCGGAGCCGCAGTCGATGTTTTTCCGTTCGAGCCGCAAGCCAATGGCGAAGCGTTTGTCTCGCCCCTCGTCGGCATGGACAACGTGATCCTTACCCCGCATATCGGCGGCAGCACACTCGAAGCGCAGGACAATATCGGCATCGAGGTTGCGTCCAAGCTCGTGCGTTACAGCGACAACGGCTCAACCCTGTCGGCGGTCAATTTCCCCGAAGTCACCCTGCCCGAGCATCCGCACAGCCACCGGCTGCTGCATATCCACCGCAACATGCCCGGCATGCTCTCGCGCATCAACGAGATCTTCTCGCAGAAGAACATCAACATCGACGGCCAGTATTTGCAGACCAATGCGAACATCGGCTATGTCGTCGCCGATGTCTCGACGACCGAGGCGCAGGCTGCCGAGCTCAAGGATGCGCTGGCCGCCATTCCGGGCACGCTGCGCACACGCGTACTCTACTGATCGAGATTCTGATCGGCCTCGGGTGACGCGACCGGCAGACGCCAGCCATAGCGGATCGCGCCAAAGCGCAGGCCGAAACACAGGAACGCCGAGACCACCAGCACCGGCAGTTTCGGCAGATCGAAAGTGTTGCCGATCACGATCACCGATGCGCCGGCCAGGGCGGCCACGGCATAAAGATCCGAACGCAGCACCACCGGCGTGCGCGCGACGAGGATGTCGCGCATCATGCCGCCGCCAATTCCGCTGAGCATGCCGAGCAAGGTCGCCGACACCGGGCCGAGGCCGAAGGCGAGCGCCTTGGTCGCACCGGTAACGGCGAATAGGGCGAGGCCGAACGCATCGAAGATCTGTACCGGATTACGCAGCTTCTCAATGCTCTGGTAGCGGAAGAACGTGATGATGCCGGCCAGACAACTGATGCCGATATAGTTCCAGCCAATCAGGGCTGCGGGTGGGGTCGCACCGATCAGTACGTCGCGGATGATGCCGCCGGAAACCGCTGCGGCAAACGACAGTACGAGCACGCCGAACAAATCGAGGCGATGGCGCACACCGACGGTCGCCCCGCTGATCGCAAAGACGAACGTTCCGACCAGATCCAGTGCAATCAGAAACAGATCCATGCCACCGCCATCCAGAATCCGGCATGCAGTTTACGCGACGGCGCACGCTCATCGCAGGCGCCGTCCACAAAGCGGCTACCAGGTATAGCGCACGCTATAAGTCAGCTTGGCTTCGCCATCGGCCGGAATCGACAGCGGAAAATCGATGGTCTGCGCATCGCGCTTGTCGAAATCATGGTTCTTCGCGGTGATCTTCCAGGTGCTCCAGCGATACAGGTACTCGCGAACGACGACCGTGGCCGCGGTCTTCTTGCGGTTGCGCACGCTGATCTCAAATGTCTCGTCGATGGTCTTGCCAGCGCTGTCCATGGTGAAGCCGGTCTGGCGCCGCTCGCCGACAATATCAAAGGAATTGCCGAGCTTGATGCGCACCGCTTCGTTGCGTGGCGTGTGCTTGATCACGTCCTCGCCAATAAACTCCAGCGTGCCGTCGACCGACGCCTGATTCACGCGCATGCGCCCTGCGGGCAGCGGAACGCCCAGCTGGTTGGCCTCCTTGTTGTCGAATTCGAGATAGGCGCCGACCGTCCCTGTCGAGGTGGCACCGTAACCCTGGTCGGCAATCGGTTGCGCCCAGTAACTCCAGGGCTGCGGAGCCGCCGTGAAGACCAGTTGCTTCTTGCAGGCCACATTCATCGCCATCGGAAACAGCTCCAGCTGCTTGGTTGAATTGTCGGGCAAATCGCTGCGCCGACCCAAGGTGTACAGGTGGTACTCGAACAACGAGGATTCGGAAAATCCCTGATCGGCTTCCTGCGCAACCGGAGCACGCGCCGCTTTCATCATGATGTCGTTGTTCTGCGGCGCCGACGGGGCGCGGTTGACCTCGCCGGCCACGAGCTTGAGTTGGGCCGCCGGATAACTGCCGCCACTCTGATTGACAATCGTGACCCAGGAAGAAAGATCCATCGCACACTCGTCACCCTTCTCGCGCAATCTGATGTTGTAATCAGCCCACCACGTCATGCCCTGGGTCTGGTACGAGACGCGCGTGTTGTGAGTACCGGCCTGTTTCGCATTCACCAGCCAGACCAGGGTCGGCTTGGTGATCAGCCCGCCCGGAAGACTCGGAAACGACACATTGCTGTAGTTCGACAGGCTCAGTACTTCGCCACTGTCGCGCTGCAGGATCAACGAGCCACCTTGCGCCGAGAGCAGGATGCCACTGATCCGCTCGACCTCGTTGCCTTTCAGCTGCTCGACCGTGATCTTCTCGCCGACATAGCGTTCGAGCAGCTTCTCGCTGCTGACCAGATCGTACTGGTAGTTCTGCTCGATGACGCGCGTGCCGGCCGGATCGGTCAGTGACTCGAACGCAACCGTGGTCGGATCGATGCGCTTGGCCACATCGGTAAAGCGCAATACTCCGTTGCCAGACTCCAGCGTCATCTTGCGCCCGTCGCGAACCAGGGCGTAGCCGGGAAGCGTGCCACCATAGTTGGGCAACCGATCCGTGCTGATCTGACCCGGCTGCGCCGAGCTGTAGATCGTCAGTGAATAGTCCGGGCTATCGGCCATGACAGTCGCGGAAGTCATCAGCGTGGCCATTGCAAAAAATAGTGGGGTGCGCATGGGTCAGTTCTCTTCATGATTGGCTGCTCATGCAACGCAGGGTATCCGTGCATGGGGTTATGTCGCGTGAATGCCATGGCCAAGCCGTGTCTCACACATCGATCATCATGGTGCCCCATGCAATGGGGACCGCACTCAAGCGCGATCAAAAATGGCATTTCGTTCGCGCTCAAGCGGGATGGGATGGCGAACATCATCGGTACCCTGACATGTTTCCGCGAGCATACCCTGTCGCGTTGAACATGCACCCATCACCCGGCTCCAAGTCTCGAATTGGCAAACGGCTGCGATTACCATAAGCATCAGACCTCCCCTGAGTCGCCTCGATGTCGACCAACACAATCCTTGCCAACCAGTCCCTGCATCGCTTTGATGGCCACAGAGAGATCTGGTTGTTTGGCTATGGCTCGCTGATCTGGAAAGCCGATTTCAACTACATCGAACGCCGACCGGCACGGATCAGTGGCTGGGCACGGCGCTTCTGGCAAGGCTCGCACGATCATCGCGGCACACCCGAAGCACCCGGGCGCGTGGTCACCCTGATCGCTGATCCGGATGCGCACTGTGCGGGCATGGCCTACCTGATCACGCCCGAGTTATTCGATCATCTCGATCATCGCGAGAAGAACGGTTACCTGCGTGAAATCGTCACGATAGAGTTCACTGACGGTGGCAGCACTGAAGGGCTGGTCTATATCGCTGGAACAGATAACGAGGCATTCCTCGGCCCTGCCAGCGAAGCCGAGATCGCCCATCATATCGCCATGGCGAAAGGACCGAGCGGGCTCAATCGGGACTATTTTCAGCAGCTTGCCGATGCGTTGCGCCACTTGGGCGAAAGCGACTGTCATGTCGATCGAATTGAACACGAACTCCTGAAGATGGGTCACGCCTGATCCGCAAGGCGTCGAGCGCCGCATCGACCGCAGTCATCGCCGAGTGTGCCCCGCTCGGGCAGAATGACGTGATCTTCCCGACCTGCGGATTCCCATGTTCTCGCGACTGCAATGGTTGTTGCTGCAACTCTCGCGCCGGCTCTGGGTCCGCGCCACCGCGTTCTCCCTGCTTGGCGTCGTCACCGCGCTGATCGCTCTGCTGGTCAAGCATTACATCCCCGACGATCTGCCGGCGAAAATCGGTTCCGATGCGGTCGACAGCCTGCTGCAGATCATTGCGACGAGCATGTTGTCGGTGATGATCTTTTCGCTGAGCACGATCGTCTCGGCCTATGCATCGGCAACCAGCAACACGACGCCGCGTGCGACCCAGTTGCTGATGGCCGACAGCACGGCACAGAATTCGCTGGCGACCTTTCTCGGCGCCTTTCTGTTCAGCCTGGTCGGCATCATCGTCTTGCAGACCGGTCAGTACGGCGACAATGGCCGGGTGGTCCTCTATGTGGTGACACTCGGCGTAATCGTCATCATTGTTCTGACCTTGCTGCGCTGGACCGACTACGTGCTCCGCCTCGGCCGCGTCGGTCCGACTTGCGATCGGGTCGAGTCGGTCGCAACAACGGCCCTGCGGCGTCGACGTGCTTCCCCTTACCTGTCGGGCCAACCCCGCGAAGCCGCTGACAGCGTGATCCCGGCAGATGCTCAGGAGGTTCACGCCAACAAGTTTGGCTATGTTGAACACGTCGACATGCTGGCATTGCAGAATGCCGCGAAGGAGTCTGGCAGCGAGATCTACCTGGCCGCCCTTCCCGGCCATTATGTCGGCGCCGCTCAAGCGCTGGCCAACGTAACGAGCATGCCGTCGGTGGATTGTGTGGAAGCAATCCGCAAGGCTTTCAGCATTGCCCCGGCGCGCAGCTTTGATCAGGATCCGCGCTTTGGAGTCTGCGTGCTTTCGGAAATCGCCTCGCGCGCGCTCTCGCCCGCAGTCAATGATCCCGGCACGGCGATCGACATTCTCAGCCGCGGTGCCCGGATGCTCTCGTTGTGGTCCGACAACCATCCCGAGGCAATCAAGGTAGACATCGATGACATCCGTTTCCCGAACGTGCATGTCCCGCCGATCGAACTCGATGAAATGTTCGACGATTTCTTTATTCCGATTGCCCGTGATGGTGCGGGTCTGGTCGAAGTCGGCATACACTTGCAAAAGATGCTGCAGAACCTTGCCTGCCTCGGCGATGCCCGCTATCGCAAGGCGGCGGCCCGCCAATCGGCACAGGCCCTTGCGCGCGCAAAAGCGACCCTGACGCTGACTGATGACATGGTGCGTATCGAGCAGGCCGCGGCTCGTGTAGCGAAAGCGGCCGGGTGATGAACGCAAAAGCGCCTGCCACCAGGGCATTCAACCGTCCGAAGGGTAAAACAAAAGCCCAGCGAAATTTGGCAGCCTGCGCCGATTGTTCCGGCGTAAATCCGGTAGCTCAGACGAAAGCAGGGGCCACACGGTGGCCCCTGCTAATTTACGCGATGGCGAGCACTCAGATGGTGCGCTGATACTCTTCAACGGCCTTTTCGGCCTCGTGCTTGGCGATGCCGTAACGCTCCTGGATCTTGCCAGCCAGATATTTCGTGTTGCCTTCGGCAACATCGAGATCATCGTTGGTCAGCTTGCCCCACTTCTCCTGGATGCTGCCCTTGAGTTGCTTCCACTTGCCCTGGATTCGATCTTCGTTCATGGCTTGATTCTCCTGTTGGAATGAGCTGGGTGTTGTTGCGACCCAGTTGCCCACACCTTGCCAAGCAACGGATGCACGAAAAATGAATATCAATAAATTAACGCTGGAGCTGTTCAGGAAAAAATGCCTCATCCGAAGCTCATCGCGAGATCGCAATCAGGCTGGCGATTGCTCGCGGCGGATGAGATAGAGTCCGCTGCCGATGATGATGCCAGCACCAATGAGCATCCACCGATCGGGCACGGTGTGCCAGATCAATGCATCGAAGGTGACACCCCAGATCAGCGCGGTATAGTCAAACGGTGCAATCACCGAGGCATCGCTGTGCTTGAATGCCTCGGTGATCGCGTACTGGCCAAGCGCACCGCTGATCGCGAGCACGAGTAAGATTGGCCAGTGCTCGACATGGACCGCCACCCACTCGTTCCACGCCGCAGCCGTGGCGAACACACTGAGCAGGATGATCACCCAGAACACCATCGACTGGGTTGATTCAGTTCGGCCCAGCACACGCACGGTAATCGCGGAAAACGCATAGGCCACTGCAGCCACGAGCACGGCGACGCTGCCGAGATTGAACATGCGCGAAGCAGTGGGTCGCAATACAACCAGCACACCAGCGAGCCCGACCAGGATCGCAATCCAGCGCTTCCATCCAACGCGCTCTCCCAGCAACGGCACCGCGAGTGCGGTGACCAGCAACGGAGCGACAAAGAACAGGGAATACGCCTCGGCCAGTGGCAAATCACGAAGCGCAAACGCGAACGCCGAGAGCATGGCGACCGCCAGCAAACCGCGCAGAAGATGCAAGTGCCAGCGCCGCGTCAGGATCTGCCGGAATCCACCGGTCGTGGCGATCCAGACCAGCACCAGCGGAAGCGAAGTCAATCCACGCAAGGCGGCGACCTGCATGGCTGGGTAATGCGGCGACAAAAGCTTGAGGCTGACATCCATCAACGAAAACGCGACCACCGCAGCGAGCATGAAGGCGATACCGCGAAGACTCGACGTGGCGGGGTTGTTCATCGCAGGATAATTCACAAGGTCAGGCCGACAAGCAAGCACTTCATTCAGGACTCAAATGGGTGCGGATGCCCGGATTGGCGTTATGCTCGGGGAATGAAAAATTCAATGACTCAATTGCTCGTTCTCCTCTCCATGCTGGCTCTGCTCGGCGGTTGCGGGTCGGTGGCCACGCGCCATCACCAGACAGGTGATCTGCCCGAGCCAACTCCGCAGGTTGCCGTCGATTCCCACTACGAGGCCAGCATCGAGCGCGGTCCGGAATACATCAACGCCTTGCGCGCCGAGCCGGCGCCCGTGCGGCCAATCGTGATGGAGGGGAAGAGCGAACGTGGCGACCAGCGTGAACTGGCCTCAAAAGGTTTCGTGCGCATCGGCAATGCCCGCTACGAAAGCGCTGACGAAGAATCCGTTCGCGATGCGACCAATATCGGCTCCCGGGTCGGAGCGGATCAGGTCTGGCTATATCGCGATCACGCCGGCGATCACACCGACCCGGCATCAGCGCAGTTTCTCGCCGCCTACTATGTCCGCTTCAAACTCCTGTTCGGGGCGACGTTCCGCAATCTGACGGCAAAGGAGCATGAAACGCTGGAGCTCGAAGGCGGTGTTCAGATCGGCTCGGTGGTCGGCGGCACGCCGGCATCCCAAGCCAACCTGATGTCCGGTGACTATGTCATCGCGGTCAACGGCGCGCCGATCAAGGATCGCAAGCAGTTCCAGCAGATGTTGAGTGACGCGGCAGGAAAGGCGGTCACGCTGAAGGTGATCCGCAACCAGCAGCGTGCGGATCGCGTCGTTCGCCTCGGCGCGATGCCGGCGGTGATCAAGGATTCCTGATCAGCCGGCAAGCTTCGCAGGCGCCAGTCCTGTTATCCCGCCAACGACAGTTCCGCCAGGCCCAGTACATTCGATCCGCGCTCAATTGCCGCCGTGCCACTGCGCGCGAGTTCAAGAATCGTGGCGATACGCGCCAACTCGGCCAGCACCGTGCTGATATGCACTCCGCTGCCGGTGAACTGCAGCACCCGTGTGGTTTCGCACTCGTCAAGAAGGACGCCTGAGCACCGTTCGCTGAACCGCGTGATCGCCGCGGTGTTCGCCGGAGTCACCGCCAGCTTGACCACGAGCAGCTCGCATTCCAGATGGTCGCGGCTGGTCAGGTCGGCGATCTCAAGCACATCAATGTACTTGCGCGACTGGTTGATGATCTGAGCGATCACGGCATCGTCGCCAAAGGTGACCATGGTCAGTCGCGACACCTCGGGATCATGGGTGGCTGCAACGGTCAGCGAATCGATGTTGTAGCCGCGTGCGGCAAACATGCCGGCGACGCGGGCCAGCGCACCCGCTTCGTTTTGCAGCAGCATTGAAATGATATGGCGCATCAGAACATCTCCACAGGGCCGGATTCCTCGGCGACGACGGCATCGCGCGAGACAATGTGTTCGCCGGTGATCATCTGCGCATAGCTCGCACCGGGGCCGACCATCGGATAGACGCAGGCATCGGGATCGATCATCACCTCGAGAAACGCCGGGCCGTCGAAGGCCAAGAACTCGGCAATCACGCGCGGCAGATCTTCGGGACGTTCGAGGCGAACGGCAAACTCGAATCCGTCGGCTTCTGCAGCCTTGATGAAATCCTTCTTGTGCAGACTCTTGTCGGTGGCCGAGAAGCGGCCCTTGAAGAACAGCTTCTGCCATTGCCGGACCATCCCGTCACCGCAGTTGTTGAGGACGACTACCTTCACCGGCAGGTTGTAGGTGGTTACGGTTTCGAGTTCGCCAATGTTCATGCGGATACTGGCGTCGCCGTCGATGTCGATGACGACAAGATCGCGCCGCGCGAACTGCGCGCCGATCGCGGCCGGCAAGCCAAAGCCCATCGTGCCCATGGAACCCGATGTCAGCCAGCGCCGTGGTTCGGTGAAATCAAAATACTGAGCGGCCCACATCTGATGCTGGCCGACGCCGGTGCACACAATCGCGTTGCCGCGCGTGATGCGATTGATCTCCTCGATCACCGCGTAGGGTTGGATCAAGGGGCTGTTGCGATCGAAGGCCATCGCGTGAGTCTTCTTCAGATCGGCAACATGCGCGTGCCAATCCGCATAACGGCCCTGCCCCTTCGGATCGAAACCGGCCTGCGCGGCATGCGCGCGCAAGGTGT
>JBDTCQ010000135.1:0-8053 GCA_039923515.1 Dokdonella sp. | reverse complement strand
GCGGGGTTTGAACCCATCGCTGCGGAAAATCGGGGCGGGATCATGAGTTCGCCACGCATTGCCCTGGTTACCCCGATGCTGCCCGTCGCGCACGACCAGACGCGCGGGCGCTACATCTACGAGACTGCGCGCGCCTTGTCGCGTCTCACCGAGGTTCGAACCTGGTTTATCCAGCCGCGCTATCCGCGCTTGCCCGGCCTCGCTCCGCGCAGCTTCCTGCACGATGACATCGGCCCGGACTATCGCATCGAGGGCCTCGATGTGGAGGCCTTCAGCTACCCGGCCATTCCGGGGCTTTCCCGCGTACTCAACGGCGTCGTTGCCAGCCACCTGCTGACCCCACGGGTACGCCGCTTCGCGCCGGACCTGGTGCTTGCCTATTGGGTCTATCCCGATGGGCATGCCGCCCTGCGCACCGCCAGAAACCTCGGCGTGCCCTGCATCGTCGGCGCACGCGGCTCGGACATCCATGTGCGCTCCGGAATCAACGCCGTGATGACACGCCGGACGATTGCCGGTGTCGATGCCCTGCTGACGGTGAGCAAGGCCATGCGCCTCGCCGCGATCGATCAGTTCAATGCGTCTGCAGAACGCACCCACACCATCAGCAACGGTTTCAACACCGGCATCTTCCACCCGCTTGATCGTGCCGCGATGCGCGAGAAGCTCGGCATCAAGCCCGAAACGGAACTGGTGATCTACGTCGGTCGCCTGGTTGAAAGCAAGGGCATGCGCGAACTGATCGAAGCACACGGTCGCCTCGTTCGGCGCAAGCCGAATCTGATCCTGGCCCTGATCGGCAATGGCGTCATGCGCGAACAACTGTGCGCCTTGATTTCCGCCAGCGGACTGGACGCAAGCGTCATCCTGCCCGGCGGATGCGAGCCCATGCAGGTCGCCGAATGGATCAGTGCCGCTGATTTGCTGACCTTGCCAAGCTGGTCCGAGGGCTATCCCAACGTGGTTGTCGAAGCGATCGCCTGTGGCCGACCCGTGGTCGCCACGGATGTCGGCGGTACGCGCGAAATCATCGATGCCACAAACGGAATTCTGATTCCTGCACGCAATGTCGATGCATTGGAGCAGGCCATCCATGTGGCGCTGGAACGCAGTTGGGATCACGCCGCCATTGCCGCCGCCATGCGTCGAACCTGGGACGATGTCGGGCGCGAAACCCTGGCTGTCTGCGAGCGGGTGGTCGGCGAGTGCCGCTGAACCATGCGCTTGGCAACGAAATGGATCAGAAAAATTGGCGAGTCTTGATCAAGTTCGCGCAACTCGATCGGCACGAGTCAGGAATTTTTTACCCATCATGCCACGCCCGTCCTGATCTCACTGGCCATGATCTGGTGGGCGGACAGTCATACCGCCGATCCACGATAAAAGCCGGACGATGGGCATTTGCTGACGCCGTGTGCGACCCGCCTCGACGCCCGCCAGCCGGGATCCAGAGCGTTTTGCGATAGCAATGTCCGTTCTCGTCGCCGTTTTACGAATACGCGGTTCATGCCCTCCCGGGCGAATTGCGATTCATGGCTTGAGCGCAATTTCGCTGATCTCGGGCATCCCTCCCGCCAGCCATGAGGTCGTCATGTCGTCCAAGCTTTTGTCTCTTGCCCTGCTGCTTGCCGCTGCGGACGTCAGCGCTGAATCCTGGACCTACAGCGGCACGCTGAGCGATGGCGGTACGCGCGCCAATGGTCGCTATGACCTGCGCCTCACGCTGCTGGAGGCGGCCCGATCGAATCCGATTGGTGCGCCGATCACGTTCTACTCCGTGGATGTTCATGACGGCGCATTCACGTTCGATGTCGATTTCGGCAGCGATCTCGGTAACGCCCCGCCCATGCGTCTGAAAACCGAGGTGTCGAAAAGCAATGCACCGTTCGTGGCACTCGGCGAACCGACCCGGTTTGATCCCAAGGTCGCGCTGGCCGGGGTGTGTTGGGATACGTCCGGAAATTCAGGCACGAGCTCGGCCATCAACTTTCTGGGCACCACCGACAGCCAGCCTTTGCTGGTGCGTGCGAGTAATTTGCGCATCGCGCAATTTGAGGCCAGCGGTCAGGTCAACTTCTACGGTGACGCGCCCAAAATCACCATGGGCTCGTCTGCCAATGAGGTTACAACGGCGGGCAGCACGATCAGTGGAGGCGGCGCTACCCGAGATGGCGTGGGAACGCCGAACGCAACCTTGAAAAATGGCGCATACGGAATTTTTTCAACGATCGGTGGTGGCTCCGGAAATTCGTCATATGGCCAGCACGGAACCGTCAGCGGCGGCAACACCAACAGCGTTACCGGCAATTTCGGCGCTATTGGAGGTGGCTTGGGAAATGCAGCCAGTGGTGGCTACGCGACCATCAGCGGTGGTGAAGCAGGCAGCGCAATTGGAAGCTACAGCACCGTAGCCGGCGGCCGACAGAATCGGGCAACGGCGTACGGAAGCAGCGCCAACGGCGGTTTCGGCAATTTTGCCACGGGCGAAGGGAGCACAACGGCTGGTGGAAGATTCAACTGTGCCGGCGGCGACAACAGTTGGGCTGGCGGAGCTTACGCCAGAGTCCGGCCCGGCAATGAGGCTGCTGACAACAACTGCAACATCGTCGGCAACTCGGGGGACTCGAATGGCGATGAGGGAACCTTTGTCTGGGCTGACAGCCTGGTGGGGGCGTCCTTCAGCTCCACCGGCAGCAACCAGTTCCTGGTACGAGCCGCGGGCGGCGTTGCAATCAACACAGCGACCAAACCCAACGGCACCAGCCCGATCGATGCGGAACTCACCATCACCAGTAATACGGCGCGCGCCGATACCAACGTCGAAATCTTCATGTACCCGCGCCTCAGCAGCTTCGGCTATCTGATGGGTGTGCAGGCGACGCAGCAGAGCGATGACACCTTCTTCATCACTCAGACTGACGGCAACTCATTCTTCAACCGACTGAAGATTGATGGCAACGGCACCACCTTTGTGCAGGGTGGCGCAGTCGGCAATCTCTCGGATGCGCGCCTGAAAAAGAACATCGGCCCGATTTCGCGGCCACTCGATCAGCTGCTCGCGCTGCAAGGCCACATGTATGAGTACATCGATCCGGCCAAGGCGATGAATGCCCCGGGTCTGCGCATGGGCTTCGTCGCCCAGGAAGTCCAAACGGTGCTGCCGAGCTGGGTGAAACCCACCGGTAATGATGGCTATCTCGCGGTAACTCCCATTGGCTTCGAAGCGCTGACCGTAGAGGCCATCCGCGATCTGAAGACCGAGAGCGACGTGCGGGCTGATTCGCTGGAAAAGATCGTGGATATGCTCACCGACGAGAACAGGGAATTACGCGCACGACTGGCCGCAATTGAGGCGCGACTACGGCCTTGATTGGATCGAGGGCAAGCACGTGCAGCCACTCCGAAACACGCTGTCTAGCGGCAATTGTTGACCTTAACTTCGCATCCAATAGAACTGGACAAAATATGAGAATGCCAACGCTTTTAACGCTCGCCACTGCCTTGCTACTAGGCATCTGTATGACCTGGACCAGCGCCGCATTCGCTGAGGCCAGCATTCCCTCAATTGATAGCGCCGCAGCCAAAGATCTGTCCTGGCTGCCGCGCTACGAGGGCAGTCTTTTGGTCAGCGGCTCCTTCAGTGCTTACGACGAGTATCGATTCGCGACGGGGCCACTGGTTCCCGGTGCAGATCCCGATGCGCGCGATGAGATGAACAATTCGGTCTTCGATTTCAAATCTGGCGAAACGGTGGAGGGCGCGCGCACGCGACTGGTGTATCTGCTCCCGGCCGGGCGATCTCCGCTTGAGGCGCTGCGCGGCTATGAGCAGAGCCTGCGCGAAGCCAAGGCGGTCAAACGCCTTGAATGTGCTGCAGCAGCGTGCGGCGGTGACGCCGAGCGCAACTCCGATGGCGGCGGTGGCGAGCAAAGTGTCGCAATGAAGCTGTGGCCCAACAGCCGCATCAAGGACGAGGCTTTCAGCAACGGCAACTGCGCGCAGACCATGGGCCTGACCGATCAGCGCTTCGCCAGTTTTACCGGGCCCGAGCACGGCTACGTGATGGTGCACAGTTTTTCCGGGCGCGATGATCTGTATTGCAAAGCGTTCAACGAGCGCACGATCGTCATCGTCGATGTGCTGGAACTGAAAGCGCGCGAGCAGAAAATGGTCACCGTATCGGCGACCGAAATGCAAAGCGCAATCGAGAAAACTGGCCGGGTTGCGCTGTACGGCATCTACTTTGATACCGGATCGAGCACGATGAAGCCCGAGTCGAAAGCGGCACTGGATGAAATCGCCAAGCTCTTGCAGGGTGAGCCGAGCCTGAAGCTGCACGTGGTCGGCCATACCGACAATCAGGGCGGCCTTGATCAGAACTATGCACTCTCGAAGGCGCGTGCGCAGGCCGTCAGCAGTGCACTGCAGCAAACCTATTCGATCGCCGCTGCGCGCTTGAGCGCCAACGGCGTCAGTTCGCTGGCGCCCGTTGCCAGCAATGCCGATGAAGCCGGTCGGGCGAAGAACCGTCGCGTGGAACTGGTGCCTTTCTAGGGGTGGTGTGAAGGCTTCGAAGCAGGCGCGGCCATTGGCATCTCGCGAATGTCCGTCGCCGCTGCCGTTTTGCGAGTACGCGGACAAGGATTTGATCTGCCGAGTGCGACCGGTGCGTTTGCTGCCGATCAGCACCTGCAGGACATCCATCACAACTGCCACGAGGCCGCCATGTCGCCCAAGCTCTTGACTCTTGCCCTGCTGCTCGCCGCTGCAAACGTCAGCGCCGAACCCTGGACCTACAGCGGCACGTTGAGCGATGGCGACAAGCCCGCCAATGGTCGCTATGACTTGCGCGTGACGCTGCTGGACGCCAGCCGATCGAATCCGATCGGTTCGCCGATCACGTTCTACTCCGTGGATGTTCGTGATGGCGCTTTCACCGTCGATGTCGATTTCGGCAGCGATCTGAGTAACGCGCCGCCGATGCGTTTGAAAACCGAAGTCTCGAAAAACAATGCACCGTTCGTGGCACTCGGTGAGCCGACCCGATTTGATCCCAAAGTCGCACTTGCTGGGGTCTGCTGGGATACGCAGGGCAATGCAGAAACCAATCCAGCAACCAATTTTATCGGCACCACCGATACCCAGCCATTGGTGCTGCGAGTAAAAAATGCGTAGGTGTTACGCCTCTCTCCCGCGACCCTGTCGCCCAGCTTTCTTGCTGGGGATCCAGGAAACATCATCAATACAACGAAGTCTGGTCAAGTGATTGCCGGCGGTGGCACTCAGATGACCACCTGTGGAGTGGCAGACAGGAATTGCAGAAACGCCACATCGAACGACTACGCGACGGTAAGCGGTGGAGTGAGCAACATTTCGAGTGGCTTCTCTAGCTTTATTGGTGGCGGCAATGAGAATGATTCGACCGCTTCTTCCAGCGTCGTTGGAGGTGGCTTTCGCAACAGCGCTAGCGGCGCCTACAGTACCCTCGGAGGTGGTTTTACAAATTTCGCGGCTGGTGACTACAGTGTCGTGACTGGCGGCGGCGCAAACTGGGCATTTGGTGAATATAGCGCCGCTGACGGCGGTTGCACCAACACAGCGTCGGGCCTCATGAGCGTGGCAAGCGGGGGCAAATACAATTGCGCTGGTGGAGACTTCTCGTGGGTGGGCGGGCAAAACGGAACCGTTCGTAATGGTAATGCAGTCTCAGCTGGTACCTGTCCGTACGCTGGCAACTCAGGGGATTCTGACGGCGACAATGGCACCTTTCTTTGGGCAGGCAGCGGCGCTAGTCAGTTTTCCTCGACCGGCCCCAACCAGTTTCTCATCCTTGCCCATGGCGGTGTCGCGATAAACACCGCCACCAAGCCCAATTTCACCCCGATCGATGCGGAACTCACGATCACCAGCAACTATGCGCGCCCCGATACCAACGTTGAAATCTTCATGGACCCCCGCGCCAGTACATACGGCTATCTGATGGGTGTGCAGGGGACGCAGCAGAGCAACGACACCTTCTTCATCACACAGACCGACGGCAATTCATTTACTAACGCGCTGATGATCGACGGAAATGGAAATACCTTTGTCAAAGGCGGTGTCGTCAGCAACCTTTCGGATGTGCGCCTGAAAAAGAACATCGGCCCGATCGCTCGACCACTTGACCAACTGCTCGCGCTGCAAGGCCACGTGTATGAGTACATCGATCCCGCCAAGGCGATGAACGAACCCGGTCAGCGCATGGGCTTTGTCGCCCAGGAAGTGCAGACGGTGCTGCCGAACTGGGTCAAACCGACCGGTAGCGAAGGCTATCTCGCGGTAACCCCGATTGGCTTTGAAGCGTTGACGGTAGAAGCGATGCGTGACCTCAAGGCCGAGGGCGACGTGCGCATGGAGGCACTTGAAAAAGAGAACGCTTCGTTGCGCGCACGGTTGGAAGCCCTTGAAGCGAAGGTGAAGCCGTGAATCGTCAACTATGTGTCGGACTCTTCTGCGTGTTGTTCGCGGGTGGCGCTCAAGCGTCCGACACCACGCACATCACGGGCAGTGCCAGTCTCCGGCCTGTCGCGCACGCTGAAGCCGCATCGGAGGATGGTCGTTTCCGCATGGAAAGCTCGCTTCGAGCGGCACCCGCACCCAAACAGGAAGCCGGGGGCTTCAGTCTCTCCGCCAAACTCGCTGCGCCAAAAAGCATGCGGGCCAGTTGCGCGCCGGCCGGGGATTTGATTTTCGCGAACGGTTTTGAATAGTCGGGGCCGACCAGTTGTTCAAGTCAACGCTAGGCCGATCCGCCCGCCTACAGTGAATCTCGGAAATCAATCAACTGGCGGATATTGTGCTTCCACTGCCTTTCGTTGGTGACATAGGTGCGCGCCGCACGACCGACCCGCGCCAGTTCCGCCGCCTCGCGGCTGTGTGTCAGCACCTTTTCCACCGCCGCGTCGAGATCGCCGGCCTTGAACATCCAGCCAGTCTCGCCTTCAACCAAAACTTCCTGGATCGGATCAAAATCCGGGGCGATCGATGCGATCGAACAGGCCATGAACTCGAACAGTTTGACCGGTGACGTGTAGTCGCCGGCATTCGGCAGGATGGCCATGTCCATGGCCGCGAGCAGGCCTGGCACTTCGTCGTGGGAAACGCGGCCGGCCAGCACGACCTGATCGCTGATGCCGTGCTCGGCGACAAATTCCTTCAGCGCCGGATAGGTGGCGCCATCCCCGACCAGCAGCAGCTTCAGATGGGGTGCTTCGGCCAGCCGCGGCGCAATCTTGTGCACGAACGCGTCGATCGCATGCCAGGGCACGAAGGCGCCGAGGTATCCACACACCACGCGACCATCAAGATCCCATTGTGCGCGGGCACGATCGCGTTGCTCGGCCGTAAAGCTGAACTTGTCGATGTTGGCCGCATTGGGCGTGATGATGGTCGGCGCCAATTCACCGTGCGCGGCCAGGGCTCGATCCCGAAACACCGTGGACACGAAAACCAGGCCACTGGCCTTGCGGAAGATCCAGTGCTCGATGGCCATGGCCAGGCGCTGGAAGAACAAAGGGCGCACGCGGGCGACGATCGCCGAGTCGTTGACTTCAAGGATGATCGGCAGCTTGCGCCGGCGTGCGATCCAGACCGTGGCAAACAGGAACAACGAGTAGCGCTCGTAGATGAAATCCACATCCGGATTGCGCCGCAGCCAACTCAGGATGCGCCAGGCGACCACCGCGTTGTAGGCGACTTCGGCCAGCTCGAAAAATGGCTCAGGCAGCTTTGAGACCAGGCGCATCCACCAGGTGGCCTGGCGCGTCGGCGACATCGCCTTCGGGCTGGCATACGGATCCGCGCCGGGCAGGGACATGATGTCAACGGAGTGTCCGTCCGCACGCAGGGCATCGGTGATGCCGCGGATGTGTACGCCCTCAACCGCCTTGCCCTGGGTGCGGTGATGGTAGAGAACATGCCGGGAATCGGCAGCGGCAGGCGTATCCGGCATCGTCTATTTGTCCATTTCAGGCAATGCCGGAGTCATGACCGATCCGGCCGGTGAAGTTTGATT
>JBDTCQ010000134.1:0-16002 GCA_039923515.1 Dokdonella sp. | reverse complement strand
CCGGCGACCCGGGCCAGCAGCGGCGCCGAGGCGGTATTCACATCGACACCGACCGCGTTGACGCAATCCTCAACGCGCGCGACCAGCGCGTGGGCGAGCTTCACCTGGTTGACGTCATGCTGGTACTGGCCGACGCCGATCGACTTGGGATCGATCTTTACCAGCTCGGCCAATGGATCCTGCAGTCGACGCGCGATTGATACCGCTCCACGCAGCGAGACATCAAGACCGGGGAATTCCTTCGCCGCGATTTCCGAGGCCGAATACACCGACGCACCGGCCTCGCTGACGACAATCTTCGACAACGTGAGATCGGCATGTTTGCGCATCAATTCGGCGGCGAGGCGATCGGTCTCACGCGACGCGGTGCCATTGCCGATCGCGATCAAATTGACGCCATGTTTGCGGCTCAAGACAGCGAGCTCGGCGATCGACTGATCCCAGAGTTTCTTCGGCTCATGCGGATAAATCACCGAGGTTGCCAGCAATTTCCCGGTGCCATCGACAATCGCAAGCTTGACCCCGGTGCGGATACCCGGATCGAGACCCATCACAGTCTTCGGACCCGCCGGCGCGGCCATCATCAGATCCTTGAGATTGTCGCCGAACACGCGGATCGCCTCGGCTTCGGCGGCCTCGCGGGCACGCCCAAACAAGTCGAGCCCCAGATGCAGATGCATTTTGACGCGCCAGGTCTGACGGGCGGTGTCGAGCAGCCAGCGATCACCGGGACGGCTGCGGTCGACAATGTCGAAATGGCGGGCTACGCGGCCTTCGGCTTCGGCGTGGCCAGACGCTGCCGCTTCATCGAGCGCGATGGCGGGATCCGCTTCGCTCGACGAAGTCTTGATCGGCGTAGTCGGGCGCGGCGCGAGTTCGAGATCAAGTACACCTTCATTGCGCGCCCGAAACAAGGCGAGCAGGCGGTGCGAGGGAATCGTGCCGATCGCCTCGACATGCTGAAAATAGTCCCGGTATTTGGCGCCTTCCTCTTCCTTGCCGGCGACCAGCTTGGCGCGAATGACCGCCTTGGCGGTCAACCAGTCGCGCAGCGCACCGACCAGGGCCGGATCTTCCGAGAATGATTCGAGCAGGATCGCCCTCGCCCCATCAAGCGCCGCCTTGATATCAGCGACACCCTTCGCGACATCGACAAACGCTGCCGCCCGATCTTCCGGTGCTTGCGTTGGATCCTCGCGCAGCGCGAGCGCCAGCGGTTCCAGCCCGGCCTCACGGGCAATCTGCGCCCTGGTCCGGCGCTTTGGCTTGTACGGCAGATAGAGGTCTTCCAGGCGCGCCTTGTTGTCCGCCGCGAGAATGTCCGCACGCAGGCCGTCGGTCAGCTTGCCCTGCTCGTCGATGCTCGCGATTACCGCGGCGCGCCGCTGTTCCAGCTCGCGCAGATAGCTGAGACGTTCCTCAAGCAGGCGCAACTGGGTGTCATCAAGGCCACCGGTGACTTCCTTGCGGTAGCGCGCGATAAACGGCACGGTCGCACCGCCGTCAATCAGCTCAATCGCTGCGCGCACCTGTTCGGGGCGTGCCGCGACTTCTTCCGCGATTCTTTTTTCGATGCTCGACATTCTTTGCAAGTATTCCTGGATACATGGATGGAAGCACGACGAGCCACCAACGCGGCGCGCCGAAATGGTTGGAGGATGTCAGGCGACGCGCGCGTGCCGCTTGAGATGGACAAGGAGCAGTGAGATCGCCGCCGGCGTCACGCCACTGATGCGCTGGGCCTGACCGATCGTGGTCGGCATCGAGGACTTGAGCTTGTTGAGTACTTCGGAAGACAGGCCGCGCACGCCGTCGTAGTCAAAGCTATGGGGAATTCCGGTGTCCTCGTGGCGGCGACTGCGCTCGATCTCATCGCGCTGACGATCGAGATAGCCGGCGTACTTGATTGAAATCTCAACCTGTTCCGCAACCAGCGCATCGCTGACCGCCGGGCCAATCCCGCTGACCGCCGTCAGCTTGGCGTAATCGAGTTCGGGCCGGCGCAGCAGATCGAGCACGCTGGCATCGCGCGTGACGGCCACGCCCAACGCGCTATCGATCGCACAACCGAGCGCATTGGCCGGCGTCACCCACAGCGCGCGCAAGCGTGCCGTCTCGGTATCAATTGCCTCGCGTTTGCGCAGCACCTGCTCATGGCGCGCATCGGAAACACAACCGAGCGCATGCCCGATCTCGCTCAGACGCAGATCGGCATTGTCTTCGCGCAGGTGCAACCGGTATTCGGCGCGCGAGGTAAACATGCGGTAGGGTTCGATCGTGCCATTCGTGGTCAGGTCATCGATCAGCACACCGATATAGGCTTCATCACGCCGTGGCGTCCACGCGGCCAAACCACGCACCGCGCGTGAGGCGTTCAGCCCGGCGATCAATCCTTGCGCGGCCGCTTCCTCGTAGCCGGTCGTTCCATTGATCTGGCCAGCAAAGTAGAGCCCTTCGATGGCCTTGGTTTCCAGCGAGGGCTTGAGCCCGCGCGGATCAAAATAGTCGTACTCGATCGCATAGCCGGGCCGCGTGATATGAGCGTTCTCGAATCCGCGTATCGAATGCACAAGCTCAAGCTGGACATCGAACGGCAGCGAAGTCGAAATCCCGTTCGGATAGATCTCATAGGTATCGAGACCTTCAGGTTCGATGAAGATCTGGTGCGAGGACTTGTCGGCGAAACGCACCACCTTGTCCTCGATCGATGGGCAATAGCGCGGGCCGATGCCCTCGATCTGACCACTGTAAAGCGGCGAACGATCAAGCCCGCCACGGATGATCTGATGCGTGCGCTCGCTCGTATGCGTGATCCAGCAGCTCACTTGGGGCGGATGGTCCGTACGCGATCCCATAAACGAGAACAGCGGTGTGGGATTGTCGCCCGGTTGCTCTTCGAGCCCCGAGTAGTCGATCGTGCGGCCATCGATGCGTGGCGGCGTGCCGGTCTTCAGACGATCCACCGCAATGGGCAATTCGCGCATGCGCTCGGCGAGGCGCTGTGCCGGCGCGTCGCCTGCACGCCCACCGGCATGATTTGTCATGCCAATATGGATCTTGCCGGCCAGGAAAGTCCCTGCGGTCAGGATGATTGCCGGCGCGTGGAAGCGCAGACCCGTCTGCGTCTCGATTCCCCTCACCCGCCCGCCCTCGATCAGCAGATCATCGACGGCTTGCTGGAACAAGAACAGGTCCGGTTGCGATTCGACAATTGATCGAATGGCCGCTTTGTACCGGACTCGATCCGCCTGGCAGCGCGTTGCCCGCACGGCCGGACCCTTCGACGCGTTCAACGTCCGCCACTGGATACCCGCCCGGTCAGCCGCATGCGCCATCGCCCCGCCGAGGGCATCGATCTCGCGCACCAGATGTCCCTTGCCAATACCGCCGATGGCTGGATTGCAACTCATCTGGCCAATCGTCTCGATATTGTGGGTCAGCAGAAGGGTGCGAGCGCCACTGCGCGCAGCCGCGAGCGCCGCTTCGGTGCCGGCATGGCCGCCACCGACAACGATCACTTCGAAATTCTGGAGCGGGATGGGCGACATGGATGCAAGGCATTCGATTCAGAGGCGGGATTTTAGCCCGCATTATTCATCAAGGCGTGCGCCGCGCATGAACAACTCTGAGCACTGGGTCTATGTCATCAAACTCAGCCAACAGGGTTGGCACGGATTCTGCTGTAGCAATATCGCACTCCCACCGGTACTAGGCGTATGCGAGCACGCCGAAGGTCGGAATTCAGGGGCTGGCCCCGTGCCGGTGGGAGGATGCACCTGCGCAAGCAGGAAACTGTTCCGTTGATTGCAGGACCCGGCATCGAAAAGGCTGGCACCCGGCGGTCATAGGAACAGGGGGGATCCAAGAGGACCATATGCCGGGTGCCAGTTTGACTGGTCACGGCCCGTTCCAGCGATGCCACGCCTGCAAAGGCGTGGCATTCGTGTTTTCGGGCGGTGAAGAACCTTATCGGTAACAGCGTTTGACAGACTGTGACCTAAATCGCGGAAATCCGGCAGGCCACGCTTCCCCCAACCATTGCCGGTCATTTTACGACACGAATCGTCAACCCGATCACACAGAATTACGAAATTGAGGGAAATTTCAAGATTTGATGGACTTGGCACGGGCCTTGCTACGTATAAAACATCCACCCCATGCCCTCCAGGAGTCCACCATCATGCTTACCGCCGCCACCATGAGTCTCAATCCACTCTTCCTCCGCCACGACCTGATGATCGAACTCGGTCGTCTCGAGATGGCCATGCAGGATATGCGCAGCACCGATACCGTTGAGCAGACCCCCGTTCAATTGCAGCAGCTGGAAAACCGCCGCGCGCGCATCAATGAAGCGCTGAGTCGTCTTCCCGCCTGAAACACCTTTACCTGGCGGCATGCCGGGCGGATAGAAAAAAACCGCGCAATGCGCGGTTTTTTTTCGCCTGGATCATTGCCTTTGCGGGATCGGTGCGGAACGCGTTGTGGCTGGGGGGCTGGCAGATCGGCTCGGTGCAGGCTGTGAATGCATCATCGGCGCCTGACGGATTGGTGCAGCCGATCTTGGGGCCGTTGGTGGACGAGACGAGGCGGGTCGAATCGCCCGGGCAGCGGAACTTCCACGCGCGCCGCTGGAATAGCGCGGAGATTCAGACTGGTCACGAAACCACTTCGCCGAATTCGGCGCTTGCACAGTATCGCGACGGATCAGCGCACTTCTCGCAGCACGATCTCGCTCAACCCGCCCGTCACGGGGAAACCGGGAATTCTCATTCGACGGCGAAGGAATCCACTGAGGAGCCAAAGGAATCCAGAAATTCGATCCATAACCATAGCGCCCCCATGAGTACGGATAGCCATAGCCATAGCCGAAACCGGTGCCGTAGCCGCCAAATCCATAGGCAGAGCGGGATGAATCGATGACCACATCGGCCGCGCCCGCGCCATAGTAGTAATCGCCACTGCCCTCGTCGCTGTAGTAGTTGCTGCGGCTGGTCGCACAACCCGCCAGCAGCACTACGGAAAGCAAGGCCAATGCGTGTCGTTTCATGATTCCTCCTACGCCCGTGTATGCATGTCCTGACAACATGCTCCCGGACACGGCCGGATTCAAGCTCTCAGGGCCGAAGCAAGCCAACATTGCCTGACCGACCCAGACTACGAGCGACGATGTCGGCGACGTCGGCGGAAATCGGTGAAGCGCTCTGCATTCGCTCCATTTCGAATTGCATCTGCTCGCGTAAGCGGGGCGGGTAGCGCCGCCAGGTGGAGAAGGCCGTGGCCAATCGCGCAGCCACCTGAGGCGTGATCCGGTCGAGGCGGCAGACCGCATCTGCAATAAACCGGTAGCCGGCACCATCTTCGCGGTGGAAGCCGGTTGGATTGCGCAATGCAAAACCGAGCAGCAAGGCAAACACCTTGTTTGGATTGTCCCAGCGAAACAATGCGTGTTCCGTAAGCGCGCGCACTCTTTCGAGCGTATCCGCGCCGGGAATCGTCGCCAGCACCGAGAACCAGCGATCCATCACCGTAGCCGCAGTGGAATATTGCGCCGCGAAAAGATCGAGCACCTGCATGGCATCGGCATCATCGCCGTGCACGAGGCAGGTCAATGCAGCCAGCTTGTCGCTGAGGCAAGCGGCATCACGGAAATGCCGGTGTGCCAGCGCGTGATATTGCGCGTCGGCACGGCACAGCAATGAGAGGCAACGGTTGCGCAGGTGTCTTTGTGCTTGTGCGACGTGATCCACACCTGCCGCGGATGCCGCGGCGAGATGCTCGTATCGCGCTAGCAGTTCCGCCTCGAGCGCACGCGCGATAGCTTGTTCGACCCTGTTGCGCGCGCGATGCACAGCAACCGGGTCGACTTCGCCGAGCGATTCGCCCAGGGTGGCTTCGTCCGCAACAGTCAGCATCTCGGCCAGTGTTGCCGGATCGAGATTCTTTTCGTGGAATGCTGTGCGCAAACCTGTCATCCAGGCCTCGAGCACACCATCACTCGTCACGTCGCCCTGCAGCGCCGCCGTAAACAATTGGCGCATGAGACCATCAGCGGCCCGCCAGCGATTGAAGCCATCATCTTCATGCGTGGCAAGCGTGACCAGGGCACGCCAGTCAACGGGTTCAACGATACGTACCGGAGCGGAATATCCGCGCAGCAGCGAGGCGATCGGTGCGTGATCGAGGTTGCGGAAGGTCAGACTCATGCGCGGACGATCAAGCAAGAGCAACGCTTCGCTGATGCCGCGGTCTTCGCCGCCAAGGTTGATAGCCAGGCGATTTCCTGCGCGGTCGAAAAGGGCCAGCGCGAGTGGAATCGGCAAGGGTTGCCTGGGCAGTGATTCCTTGGTCGGCATCAAGTTCTGCGACACTGTGAGCTCGAAGCTGCGTGCACCCGCGTCGTACGCGCCATCCACTTCCAGAACGGGCGTTCCGGCCTGCGTATACCAGGCAAGCCACGGCGACAGATCGCTATTGTTGGCATCACCCAGCGCAGCAAGGAAATCCTCCACGGTCGCCGCTTCACCGTCGTGGCGCTCGAAGTACAGATCCATGCCGCGCCGAAAGCCATCTGTGCCTACCAGAGTCGCCAGCATGCGCACGATTTCGGCGCCTTTCTCGTACACGGTCGCCGTGTAGAAATTGTTGATCTCGCTGTACTGCGACGGGCGCACCGGATGCGCCAACGGGCCCGCGTCCTCGCTGAACTGATTGCGCCAGAGAACCCGCACATCCTCGATGCGACGCAGCGTGCGCGAGGTCTGATCGGAGACGAACTCTTGCTCGCGATAGACGGTCAGGCCTTCCTTGAGACACAGCTGGAACCAGTCGCGACAGGTCACCCGATTTCCTGTCCAGTTGTGGAAATACTCATGCCCGACGACCGCCAGCACGTGCCGATAGTCGTCATCGGTCGCGTGCAAGGGGTCCGCCAACAGATATTTCGAGTTGAAGATATTGAGGCCGGTGTTCTCCATGGCACCCATCGTGAAATCATCGGTGGCGACCACATGGAAAACATCGAGTTGGTAGTTGCGACCAAAGCGCTGCTCGTCCCAGACCATCGCTGCCTTCAGGCACTCCAGGGCATACCGGCAGCGCTCGATCACCGCCGCCGGCGCCCAGATTTTCAAGCTCACGAGCCGGCCCTCGGCAGTGACATGATGGTCCTCGATCACCGAAAGCCGGCCGGCGACAATCGCAAAGAGATAGCTGGGTTTGGGCTGCGGATCGACAAAGCGCGCCCAGTGGTGTCCGTCTTCAAGCTCACCGGCCCCATCCGGATTCCCACCCGCAAGCAGTACGGGAAAGCGCGAACGATCGGCACGCAAGGTCACCGTGTAGCGCGCCAGCACATCGGGCCGGTCGATCGACCAGGTGATGTGACGGAAACCTTCGGCCTCGCATTGACTGAGCAGGAAGCCGCGTTCGCGATCCCCACTCAGATAAATTCCCTGCATCGCCGTGTTGTCGGCCGGCCGGATCCGCGAGCGGGTCTCGATGACGGCCGTGTCGCGCACACCGTCGAGGATCAAAACCGATCCATCAATCCGATACTCGTCGCTGGCGAGCGCGCGACCATCAATGCGGATTTCAAGCAACTCGAGGTTCTCGCCGTCGAGGCGAAGCTCCACATCCTTCTGCGCCGGATCCTGGATCACCAGCACGCGCGCACTGACCAGGCTCTCTTGGACATCGAGGAGAAAATCGATATCGACCGCCTGCATGCGCCAGGCGGGTGGCCGGTAGTCTTCGAGGCGAATAGTCGGTTTCTTCATGTCTGGGTGACTGGCCGCAATGCGTGGCTGGGTATCTATTGCCAGAGTATGCGCATCGTGGCCTGCGAAGCACTACACCAGATCAAGGCCTGCGCTGTATTGTTGGCCATCTCGCCCAATGTCAGCCAACGATGACCACCAACGCCAAACCGGATGCAATTGACTTTGCCGACATCAAGGCCGCCGCCAGCCGCATCGCGGCGCATGCGCAGGCGACGCCGGTGCTGACATCGCGCTCGATCAATGCCCTGGTCGGGGCCGAACTGCTGTTCAAGTGCGAGAACCTGCAGCGGGCTGGCGCGTTCAAGTTTCGCGGCGCCTGCAACGCAGTCTGGTCGTTGTCCGACGCGCTGGCCGTGCGTGGCGTGGTCACCCACTCCTCCGGAAATCACGGCGCCGCACTTGCGCTGGCGGCAAGTACGCGTGGCATCCCAGCCCATGTGATCGTGCCCGAAGGTGCGGTGCGCTCAAAAGTCCAAGCCATTGCAATGTATGGCGCCACCCTGCACCGCTGCGCGGCCAGCATCAGCGCACGCGAGGAAACCTGCGAGCAAGTGCGCCAGCAAACCGGCGCCAACCTCGTCCACCCGTATGCCGATACGCGCGTGATCGCCGGACAAGGCACGGCGGCGATGGAGTTGATCGCGCAGACCGGCCCGCTGGATATCATGATCGTTCCGGTTGGCGGCGGCGGATTGATCAGTGGCAGCGCGATTTCCGCGGCCGCGCTTGTGCCAGCATGCAAGGTGATCGCCGCCGAGCCTGCCGGCGCCGCCGATACATTCGAATCCTTGCAGCGTGGCGAACGGGTTGGCGCGTTCGTGCCACACACGATCTGCGACGGATTGCGTACCCTGGTTGGAGAAATCAATTTCCGGATCATTCGCGAGCATGAGGTTGAGGTGTTGACCGTCGACGACGACGAGACAATCGCCGCGATGCGCCTGATCTGGCAGCGCATGAAGATCATCGTCGAACCCTCCTCGGCCATTGTCCTGGCCGCCGTGATCAAGCATCGTCAGCGCTTTGCGGGCCAGCGCATCGGCCTGATCCTGAGTGGTGGCAATGTCGACCTGGATGCCTTGCCATGGTCGGTGCAGCGTCCATCAATTCCTCCGGCCTGAGCGTGACTGACACGATGGTGAAATCAATCAAGGCGGGTTCAGCAAAGACCAAAGCCGAGCCAATTGACGACGGCAAGCCACGCTGTAGATGGGCAAGCGGAAACTCGGTCGATCTGCTTTATCGACGCTATCACGATGAGGAATGGGGCGTGCCGGTCCACGAGGATCGGCGCCTGTTCGAGTTCATCGTCCTCGAAGGCGCCCAGGCAGGCCTGAGTTGGCGCACGGTGCTAGGCAAACGTGAGGCTTACCGGCATGCGTTTCACGATTTCGATATTGCGATGGTGGCCGCCATGCCGGATGCCGGCCTCGAAACACTGCTGCTCGATCCAGGCCTGATCCGCAACCGGCTGAAAATCTTTGCGGCGCGCAACAATGCTCGTGCCGCGCTCAAGCTGATCGCGGAATTTGGCAACATGGATGCTTGGCTGTGGTCGCACGTCGATGGCAAGCCATTGCTGAACCTTTGGTCGTCACACCGCGAAGTGCCGGCAACCAGCGGCATTTCGGATGCCCTGAGCAAGTCGCTGCACAAGCGTGGATTCCGCTTTGTCGGCTCGACCATCATGTACGCCTTCATGCAGGCGACCGGCATGGTCAACGATCACCTCACCACGTGTTTTTGTCATCCATGCAACCACAAGGAAATTCCGCGCGCATGATCGTCACCGATCCCCAGACATTCCTCGAGGCGCTCAAGTCACTTGCCTTGAAACCCGACTTGCCGGCAGTCGCGAGCGCGGCATTCCTGGTCAGTCCGATTAATTTCCGTCTGGCCAGCGAGTCGGCCAAGGACAACCACTACATGGATCTGGCCCACCAGCCTGATCCCTTGCGCGCCCTTGGCGAGCATGCAGAACTGGCGCGGCGTCTCAGCGAAGATGTACCCGTGATAACGTTTCCGGGCGACCCCGAAGCGATGGATGGTGTGTTTCCGAACAACGTGTTCGCGACCGTTCCTGGCCGCCTGATCATTGGCCGCATGCGCCATGCCGTGCGCCAGCGCGAAGCCAGGCGTCAGGATATCCGCCAATGGCTGGGCACGATGCAGAGTCGCGAAATCATCGATCTGTCGACACGGGATCTGGTTGCCGAACTGACCGGTGCCTTGGTCATCGATCGTGCTCGCGGGATCGGCTATTTCGGCCTTTCCGAGCGCTGCGACATGGCTGGCGCACGCGCGATGCACGAAGCCTTCGGCCTGCGTCTGAGCTTCTGTTTCGAGCTTTCAACCGGCGAATACCATACCAACGTCGTGCTTGCCGTGCTCGCTGGTCGGGCGGCGATCATCGCCGAGTCCGGGTTCCGGGATCCTGCCGCCGCGCATGCGATCGCAACGGTTTACGGCGAGCGCTCGGTCTTCATCAGCGAAGATCAGAAGCAGGCATTTGCAGGCAATGCAATCAGCCTCTCGACAGATCGCATCTGGATGAGTACGCGCGCTGCCAACAGCCTTTTGCCCAATCAGGTTCGATCGCTGCAAAGTGCCGGCTTCGCAATTGGACATGTCGAGCTTGGCGAAATCGAGAAAGCCGGCGGTAGCCTTCGCTGTTGCGTCGCTGAAGTCTTTTGACGCGCAGAGAGCACGCCCCTGAAGCGGCCGCTGCTGGTCATCCCATTCACCAAGTTCAGCGGGAATTCAATGCGCTCCATCAAGACTGCACGGGTCGCGCTGAACTGGCGAGGCCCAACGAGACCCCTACTGCCGAAATGATTGCAAATCCAGGACGAATTCGATTGTCCGCGCTGGCAACGGCGCTTGCAGTGCTTGTGCTTTCCGCAGCTGCGTTGGCGCAGGAAATCACGGTGCAGGAGGCGGTGGAGCAAGTTCAACGCGAGACCACCGCCAAGGTCCTCAGCGTGCAGACCTTGAATATCGGCAAGCGCAAGATCTATCGAATCAAGATTCTCACCTCGGGCGGCCAGGTGCGCGTTCTGGAAATCAAGGCAGACCAATAACAGGAGATGGCAATGCGTGTACTACTGGTGGAAGACGAAGCTCCGCTGCGCGAGACACTGGCAGCCCGCCTCAAGCGCGACGGGTTTGCGGTCGACGCAGCCGGCGATGGCGAGGAAGGCCTGTTCCTCGGCCGCGAGGTTCCGTTTGACGTAGCGATCATCGACCTCGGCCTGCCGAAGCTGTCCGGCATGGATCTGGTCAAACAGTTGCGCGAGGCGGGCCAGAGCTATCCAATCCTGATCCTGACCGCTCGCTCGTCGTGGCAGGACAAGGTTCAAGGGCTCAAATACGGGGCTGACGACTATCTGGTCAAGCCATTTCACGTCGAAGAACTGCTGGCCCGGATCAACGCCCTCGTGCGTCGAGCCAGCGGCTGGTCGCGCCCATTGCTCGAATGCGGCCCCATAGCACTCGACACGACCGCGCAGACCGTCAGCGCCAACGGCAACACGGTTGATCTGACCAGCTACGAGTACAAGGTCCTTGAATACCTGATGATGCACGCGGGTGAACTGGTCTCCAAGGCCGACCTCACCGAGCATATCTACCAGCAGGATTTCGATCGCGATTCAAATGTGCTGGAAGTCTTTATTGGCCGCCTGCGCCGCAAACTCGATCCGGAAAACACGATCAAGCCGATCGAAACGGTGCGGGGCCGCGGCTATCGTTTTGCGCTGGAACGCACCGACAACGGTGCCGACGAGACTGAAGCCGCACCGGCTGTCTGAGCGCGGCCGGTCCGATGGCCCGACCGCTATCCCTGCAAACCCGCTCGCTGGCCGCGGCGGGCATTGCCCTCGCGGCCTTTCTCGGCCTCGCATTTTTTGCGCTCGACCGGGCGTTTTTTGATGCTGCCCTGAGCGCCCAGCGCGATCGCCTGCAAGGGTATCTGCACGCCTATCTCGCGGGCGCCGACACCAATCGCGCTGGCAATCTGATTCCGCCGGAGGTCGGCCCCGATCCGCGTTTCGACCGCCCGAACTCAGGTCTCTACGCGGTCATCGTCGGTGACAATGTGCGCAACGCCAAGGACCGTCAGTGGCACTCGCCATCTGCGCTGAGCCTCAAGTTGCCTTTGAACACCGAACTGGAACAAGGCGCCAGCGAGTTCTCCGGTCCCGTGCATACCTCGCAGGGTGATTTGTTCGTGCTTTCCCAAGGCATTACGTGGAGCGTCGCCAACCGCCCGGAACTCAAGCTGACGGTCAACATTGCCGAAGATGCCGCCGCTCTGCAGGCGCAGGTCAGGGTATTCCGACGCACCCTGCTCGCCTGGCTCGGCGGCCTCGGTGTGTTGCTGATCCTGCTCCTGCTTGCGGTACTGCGCTGGAGCATGGCTCCATTGCGCAAGGTGGCAGCGGATCTTGCCTGTGTCGAACGCGGCGCTACCGAGCATCTCGGTGACCGCTACCCGACCGAGCTTTCGGGCCTCGCCACCAATCTCAACAATTTCATCGATTCCGAACGCGATCGACTCAAACGCTATCGCAATACCCTGGCCGATCTCGCCCACAGCTTGAAGACCCCCTTGGCGGTGATGCGCACCCAACTCGAAGCCGAAACCGACGAGAAACAATTGCGCTGGACCGTGCTTGAACAAGTCGGACGCATGGATGAAATTGTCGCCTATCAGCTCTCACGCGCGGCCACTTCGGGGCGGCAGACGTTTGCCGCGCCGCTGCCGCTGGAGCCGTTCGCCGAAGAAATCGTGCGCAGCCTGGAAAAAGTTTACGCCGCACGTCACGTTCTCTGTGAATTCGACATTGATCCGGATACCCGCTTCCGTGGCGATCAGGGGGATCTGATGGAATTGCTGGGCAATGTGCTCGAAAACGCATTCAAATGGGCCAAGCACACCGTCCTGTTCTCCGCGCATCCGGCCGATGCTGGCGACAACCGCTTCGGTGGCGTGGAGCTGGTCATCGAGGATGATGGCCCCGGCATCCCCGAGGACAAGGTCGAACTCATGCTGCAACGTGGCGTGCGCGGGGACGAGCGCGTGCAGGGTCACGGCATCGGCTTGTCGATCGTTCAGGACATCGTCAAGGCTTACAACGGCAGCATCAAGGTGTCACGTTCGGAAACGCTGGGCGGCGCACGCTTCGATGTGCGCCTTCTCGGAAGCTGAGGCGTGCGTTATCAACCGGAGGCAAGCGCCTCGACTTCGGCTCGCAAGCGCGCCGCGATCTGCTCGCGGCTGTAGTTGCCGAGCACATACTCGCGCGCCTTCTCACCTTGCTTGCGCCGCTTCTCGGCACCAAGCGCGTTCATGCTGGCAATCGCAGCCATGAATTCACGCGGGTTGCGATAGATCAATCCACTGCCGCTCATTTCGACATGATCGACAAGCACCTCGCACTGGCCGTTGACGATTACCGGCGTGCCTTGCGCCATGGCTTCGAGCAGAACGATGCTGAGACTCTCGTAGGGTGAAGGCTGCACGAAAGCCACTGCGCCAGCCATCAATTCGAACTTGCGTTGCTCCTCGACGAAACCGAGATAGCGCACGTCCGGACGATCACCAACACCGAGCACATCATTGCCGGTCAAGACCAGTTGCAGATCCGATTTCGGATGGGCCGCCTTGAATGCGGCGAATCCTTCGAGTAACTGTGCGCAGCCTTTGCTGACATCGATGCGGCCGCAGTAGAGCAGATAGGGCTTGGCCTCCTGCGCAGGCGAGACCCGATCGGTCGCCACGGTCATGGCCACGACATTGCCGCTATCGAGTTTCCAGATTCGTGCGCCAAGGCGTTGTTCGGCCTTTGCATTCCACAGGATGCGCGGCGCCGAACGCGCCATGCGGGCAAACGTCTTTAGATAGGCTGGCGGTTCGTCATGCAGGGCCGGAATCAGCGCCCAGCGCCGATGCGGCATTGCGCGGATGCCATCGAGCGTCGGCGGATACAGGTAGGGCAGGAAGAAGACCGCTGCGTAATCGTCGCCGTTCGCCGTGAGATAGCTGGCGAGTTCCGGGCAATTGGGTCCTTGCGCCCGAATGAACTCCTCTTCGAGTGCTTCGGGCCAGCAGTAACGGGCATCCGGTGGATTTGCAGATGAGCGCGCAAACGCATCGAGCATGTTCCGGTGCAGTGAGTGAAAGTATGGCGTGCGTCCGCGCGCCACATGAAAACGCCGAATCGTGATGCCGTCGCGCTGTTCCACGCCGGCCTTGAGATCGTTGTCCCAGCGCATGTAATCGAATGCTGTCGAGGTCAGCACATCGACGGCATATTCCGTCGAAAGCAGTTGCGCATATTGCCAGGCCAGCGCCTCGGCGCCGCCAACCAGGCGCTCGTGGCAACGCGGAACGACAATCGCAATCCGCGCCTTCACAGCGCCGGCTCCAGGTAGCCGACGAAACGCTTGCGCAAGACATCATTCGAGAACGCTTCCTGGTAACGAAGTCGGCCGCGCTCGAGCAGATTGCCGCGCAATTCATCGTCGGAAAACAGACGCGCCGCGCTCGCCGCATGCAGCCAGGGATCCTGCTCCTCCCAGACGATGCCGGCATCACCGAGGGTCTCGGGGATCGCGCTTGATGCATGCGCCACAATCGGCGTGCCGAGCGCCATTGATTCGATCAGAGGTACACAAAACCCTTCATGCTCGCTCATCAGCATGAACACGTGGCTGCTCAAATACGCAGCCTTGAGCTGGGCCTCACTGGCACCGTTGATCCACAGCACATGGTCGATCAGGTCCAACTCATCGATGCGTTTCCGGATCGCATCGGTGTAGGCGTGCAGCCGCGGATCGATCTTGCCAACCAGAATCAGTCGAGCCGGATCCGAGTAGGCACGCACGTAGGCGGAAAATGCCTCCACCAGATTCAAGTGCCCCTTGTTCGGCGCGACCCGCCCGACCATGAGGAAATTCCGCGCGCCGTCGGTCAACGCATCGATCAAGCCTGTATCGGCTTGCGCACTCACGATCTCATCGACACGATGGAACGGAGCGAGGACACCCTTGCTCCATTCCTTGTCTCCAACCTCGACCAATTCATTGAGGTTGTAGGCGGAATCGCCGAGATAGAGTTCGCAATCCAGATCAGCAATGGCAGCCAATTCACGCCGCCCCTTTTCGCAGCCATCGTGATATTCAGCAGAGTACGACTCGAAGAATTTTGCCGGCGTGATGTTGTGATATTTGATGATGCGATAGCCGCGGCAGCGCTTTAGCAGATCAAGCGCGGCCGGCCACCCGGTTGAAAAATGGTAGATGACAATATCCTTGGGCCCACCTGCGAATGCGGGCAGTTGCTCAGCAGGCCAGGTCTTGCTTTGCACGCCACCGCTGGACTGACAGAAGATCCGCGTTTCGATGCCAAGCTCATCGAGGATCTGCGCCATCGCCATGGCGTCTGCACCGACCGCATCCTTGCTGGTCAGTACTGGAATGAGTATTGCCGCTCTCATGTGCGCTTGACCCGTGCGCTCATCTGCGAATGGCCGATTTGCCTGTTTTGCATTTCCGAATCCCCGGTCTGTTGCTAGCGCGGCTGGCGGGCAATGACGCAATAACTATTCTCGACGGAAGCGATCCGCCTGATTTCCACAAATCCCGACACCCGCAAGGCGCGCTCGATCAGATCGCCATCGACAAACGCACTCGGCCGACCTTCGAGGAGATCGCTGATCGTCGCCGACTCCGGACCCATGCCAAAAAGTACTTGCCCATCAGGCCGCAATACCCGCCGAAGGATTTCCAGCAGGATCACGGCGGGAATGCCGCGCAACACGGAAGCAAAATCGAGAATGGTCACGCCATCCAGACTCTGGTCAGCAATCCGTGCGAGCACCACGGACGGCTCTGCGACGGCAATCGTGATGCCTGCATCACGGATGCGCTGGCCGATTTCGTTGTTCTGGTTTATCGCCGTGACATTCACGCCACAGCCTGACAAAGAATGCAGCCAGTCGAGGCCACTGCCGATATCGAGCACCTCGGCCGAGGGCGACAGACCTTCGGCGAAGCTGGCGGCCCACTGCTCCAGCCGGGCGGGCCGTCGCGCATCGGCCTCGAGCGTCTGCTCGACCACATCGGCATGCAATACATCCGCCTTGCGTGCCTGATCGGCCTCGGCGGCTTCCAGCGTGGCAAGGTTCTGGCGCAGCGAGGCCAGCCAGTGATTCATGCTGAG
>JBDTCQ010000133.1:0-11159 GCA_039923515.1 Dokdonella sp. | reverse complement strand
GCAGCGGCTCGACACGCAGATGCACCTCGCCAAACTGGCCCGCGCCGCCGGTTTGTTTTTTGTGCCGGTGATGGCCTTCGGCCAGCGCCGCAATCGTCTCGCGATAGGCGATGCCTGGCCGGTGCGTTGTGACTTCGACGGCGTAGCGATCCTTCATGCGTTCGAGAGTCAGTTTGAGGTGCAGGTCGGTGAGGCCGCGGATGATGGTTTCGTTGAGTTCCTTGTTGTGCTCTACGCGGAAGCACGGATCTTCCTCGCCGAGTCGGGCCAGGGCGTTGGCCAGTTTCTGCTCCTGACCCTTGTGCGCCGGTTCGATGGCGAGGCCGAACATCGGTTGCGGAAAATTGAGCGGTTTGAGGTGGATCTGATCCTCATCATGTGAATCGTGGAGCACAGCATCGAAATGGATGTCGTCGATCTTGGCCACAGCGGCGATATCACCGGCAATGGCCGAATCGATCTCGATGTGGTCTTTGCCATGGATGCGAAAAAGGTGACCGACCTTGAACGGCTTTTTGCCATCGTCGATGAACAACTGGGTGTCCTTGCGCACCGTACCCTGATAGATGCGGAAGATGCTGAGCTTGCCGACAAACGGGTCGTTGGCGATCTTGAACACGTCGGCAATCACGTGCCTGGCCGGATCGGCGACTGCAATGATCGGTTTGGCATTGGCGCCTTCGCCCTTGATGAAGGGTGGCGGATTACCTTCGAGCGGATTTGGCAGCAGGCGCTCGATCAACTCCAGCAATTGCGCCACGCCGGCGCCGCTGCGGGCCGAGACGAAACAGATCGGCACGAGGTGGCCCTCGCACAGGCATTGCTCGAAGGCATCGTGCAACTCGCTTCCCTTGAGCGCCCTCTCGCCTTCATCGAGATAGCGGTTCATGACCTTCTCGTTGATCTCGACGACCTGATCGAGGATCTGCTGATGGGCTTCGGTGACCGAGGAGAAATCGGATTTTCCCTCAGGTTTGAAGAAGCAGTCGACGACCTTGCGCGCGCCATCGGCAGGCAGGTTGATCGGCAGGCATTCCGAGCCGAATTCCTCGCGCAATTCTGCGGTCAGGGCAGCCAGATCGCATTCGGTATCGATGCGGTTGATGACGAGTACGCGGGCGAGGCTGCGCTGGCGGGCGTAGTCCATCAGTCGTCGCGTACTGTGTTCGATGCCGTTGCTGGCATTGACGACGACGATGCAGGTCTCGACCGCGGCCAGGGCCGACAGGGTCGGGCCGCGGAAATCCGCGTAGCCAGGCGTGTCGATCAGATTGATGTGGCAATTGCCGTGATCGATCGAGACCAGCGCCGCCTGCATCGAGTGACCGCGCTCTTTCTCCATCGGATCAAAATCGGAAACGGTGTTGCCGCGTTCGATCGTACCTGCCGTCTGGATCGCGCCGCCGGCATGCAGCAGGGCTTCAAGCAAGGTGGTTTTGCCGGCGCCGGCATGGCCTGCCAGGGCGATGTTGCGGATGGCATCGGTGCTGTGCGACATGATCTATCTCCCATGGGTGGAGTAGCAAATGTCACTGCGGTGCTGGCCACAATCGCACAGCCAGAGGGCAGCATGGATCGCGTGTTCCATGCCAAGCCTTGCGCGATCGGCCGGAGCGGTCAAGTGGCGCAGCCGCAGAGCATGTCGTGATGGGTTTGGTCGGCGATAATGCGGGATGCCCCGGACCCCGTTGAATGATTCGCACCTGACGCCGCGCGTGGTTTTCGTGCACGGCGCCGGCGGCGGTGGCTGGGAATGGGCGGTCTGGATGCGCGTATTTGTCGCGCAAGGGTTGCGCGTCAGTGCGCCCGATCTGCTGGCCGCACCGGCAGGCCTCGCCGCCACATCGTTTGATCACTATCGCGCCCAGGTCGTCAGCTGGTGCCGCCCACTCAGCGCGAAGGATTCCGCTTCAGTCGTTCTGGTCGGTGCAAGCCTCGGCGGTTTGCTGGCGATGGCGGTTGCGGCGGAAGTCGGGGCGCAGGCGTTGCTGCTGATCAACCCGCTACCGCCGGATGGCTTCTCCGGCACGCATCCCGCCGCCGCGTATCCCGCGATCATTCCCTGGGCGCGCGAGCGATCGCTGGCCGGCACGCGCAAGGCGATGCCGGATGCCGATGATGCGGCACGCCTGTTTGCCTGGCGACATTGGCGTGACGAGTCGGGCCTGGCGTTGGGGCAGGCGCGGCAGGGTGTGGCGATCGAGCCGCCGTGCTGCCCTATCCTGGTCATGGCCAGCGAGGGTGACGAGGATGTTCCGGAGACGCTCAGCCGCGCGCTTGCCGTGAACTACCGCGCCGATTATCGGTGCCTGCCCAACAGCAGCCACCTGGGTCCCTTGCTGGGCCGGCAGGCCGCCGGCATTGCCGAACGCGGGGCTGACTGGTTGAAAGATTTGCTGCCGCAAACCCATGAAGCTCCGGCCAAGGCTTAACAGCAGTTTAGCGTCGCCTGCGTATGCTGCGCGGTCATCGCAACCGATCGAGCCAACGGCCTGAATGTCGAATCCGCCCGCCGCTCCTACAACGGCAGTTTTGCTTGACGCCCAGGAACAGGCGCGGCTGCGCAATGCCTATGCCGGGCATTTGCTTCGGCGCAACCAGTTATGGCAACGGCCACATTTCCAGCGCAATGCGATCTATGCGCTGACCGCGGTTGCGCTACTGGTGAATCTGCTCTGGATGTTCGGTCTGGATCGCGCAATGGCGCCGTTCGACCAAGCCGAGCCGAGTCGAGGCCCGATTGTGGTCAACATCATCACGCCGCCCGAGGTTTTTGAGGTTCCCCCCGAGCCGCAGCCCGCGCACGTCGAATTCAGGAATCGCCCATCGACAGTGCGGATTGCGCCGCCCGAGACAAAATCGACGCCGCCTCCGATGACCGCCGAGAGTGGCTCCGAAACCCAGGCCCGCATCGGTGCGGCCGGTGAGCCGGTACTCAATCTGTTCAATGCCGATGGCTCTTTGCGCATGCCCAAGGCAACAACACATATCGGGCCAAAGAAAATCGACAATCCGCAGGAAGCAGGCAAGGCGCGCTGGGCCGAGATCCAGAATCGCGGTGAGAATCCGCTGGACTGCAAAAAGACCCGTTTTGCCAATGCGTTTCGTCGGGACGAATCTGTCGGCGATGAAGTTGCGCGCAAGTATCTAAAGTGGATTGGTCTTGCTGATGGTGCCGTCATCGCCGAGCGCGCGGCTGCCAAGCAACGTCGTGCCAACGATGGCTGCGATCCGGCTGACTGAATCGGGCAACCTTCAACGCCCCGATCGAAAGCGTCTGCCAAGGCGAGCGTGCGTCATTCCTTGTGCAGTGTCGCGCAAGGTCGCCGTTTGCTCGCAAAAGCGGAGCTGCGGGGCCGGCCTGCGGCCGTCAAAGCATGCGCATCAGTTCCGGCAGCAAGGGCAATTTGCGGATGCGCACCGTGGTCGTGGCGAAGATCGCGTTGGCCAGAGCCGGCGCAACGCTGGCGATGCCCATCTCGCCGCCACCGACCGGATCGCGCGTTGATTCGACGATATGCACATCGACCTTGGTCGGTGCATTGGCCATGGTCAGCAATGGATAGTCCGGAAAATTCCGCTGTTGCACCTCGCCATTGCGGACCGTGATGTCCAGGTTCAGGGCGGTCGAGATGCCATCGATGGTGCCACCCATGATCTGCGCCTCGAGCCCGAGCGGATTGATCACGCGGCCGACATCGATGACGCAGATGGCACGATGGATCTTGAGCTGATCATCCTGCATCGAAATTTCGAATGCATGCGCGCTGTAGCCGCCGAACGTGAAGTGACAGGCGATGCCGATGCCGCGTCCGTCACTGCGCTTTTCGCTCCAGCGGATCTTTTCCGCGCATAGCTTGAGCACGTTGGCCATGCGTCCGGTGTCGAAGACCGGGCCACCATGGCCGCGGTAGGGGATTTCGCGCGCGGCGCCGAGCATTTCGAGGCGCAGTTCGACCGCATCGCGGCGCACCTCGAAGGCAATCTCGTCGATGAAACTCTGCACGGCGAATGCATGAAACGTATGCAGCGGAGCACGCCACCAGCCCCGTGGCATGCCGGATTCAATCGGATAGAAAGTCTTCTCGAGGTTGCCGATGAGTCCTGCCGGAAAGTCATCCGGTTCGAGACAGCCTTTCCACAACGGATCATCCTGCATGCCCGGCGTGCGCCAGGTGCGCGAGGTGGCCGCACAATCATGCGACCAACCGGCAACGCGGTTTTTCCTGTCCAGCGTCGCGCTCATGGCGTGGACGCCGAATGGGCGATAGAAATCGTGCGCGAGATCATCTTCGCGCAGCCACATCAGCTTGATCGGTTTGTCTGCTTTCTGGGCGATCAACACGGCTTCGGCGACAAAATCGTTCTGCAGGCGCCGCCCGAACCCGCCGCCTGAGCGCGGCAGGCGGATCTCGATCGTCTCGCGGGCGAGTCCGGTCAAGTCGCTGATGATGCGTGAAGCGCCATCCGGATTTTGCATCGAGGCGACCAGCAGCGCGCCATCGCTGCGCAGTTCGATCAGGGCGCCGGGTGGTTCCATCGTCGCGTGGGCGAGAAACGGCACCTCATAACGCGCGCTGACACTGTGCCGGGCATTCTTGCGCGAGGCAGCCAGATCGCCATCGCGGCGCACCTCGATGCCATCCCTTGCGGCGTCAAGGAGGGTGTTGCCGCGGGCCGACAGGGCAGCGCTCGATTCGTCCTTCCAGGCCCCTTGTTTCCAGACCGCTTTGAGCGCCTTGCGACCCTGGATTGCCGCCCAGGTATTGTCGGCAAGCACGGCGACTCCACTGGCCAGTGGGCCATCGAACATCTCCCCGGGTTTTGGTCCGTCAATCGTGATGATGTCGCGCACGCCCGGAATCTTGCGTGCCTCACTGTCGTCGAGGCTTTCGAGACTGCCGTCCAGATACGGGCAGCGAAGCATTACAGCGACCAGCGCGCCACTCAGATACTCGTCGATGCCATAGCGGTTTTGACCGGTGACGATGCTGCGGCCGTCAGCGGTCCGGATCGGCTTGCCGATCAGCTTGAAGGTGTCTGGATCCTTGGTCGGAATTGCCGAGTCGGGTAGCTGGCGCGCGGCCGCCGTTCGGGCGAGTGCGCCATAACTGAGTTTGCGCCCGTCCGCATGGATGACATGGCCGGATTCGGTGCGCAGGCTGTCGGCAGTGACTGACCAGGCGTCAGCCGCCGCCTGTGTGAGCAGCCAGCGCGCCGCGGCACCGGCTTCACGAAGATCCTTCCATGCGGTCGGAATGCTCGTGCTGCCGCCGGCGAACTGCGTGCCATAGCGGTTGCCCGGCTTGCCATCGATGACCTCGTAGCCGTAAGGCAACTGGATCACGCGCACGTTCGACCAGTCGACGTCGAGTTCCTCGGCGATCAGCATCGGCAGTGAGGTAATCACACCCTGGCCGATCTCGCAGCCGCGAGCCCCAATGACGACGCGATTGTCGCGCTCAATCATGACGAAGGCGGTCAACTGGACGAGATCATCGCCGAGCAGTTCGGCCGGAATTGCGGCCGCCATGGTCTGGCTGCGAAAGCCGACCAGCAACGCGCCACTGGCAGTCAGGCCGAATTGCAGAAAGCGGCGGCGGCTCAGCCCGCTGGAGTCGCTCACGATGAGGTTCCCTCACTCAACGCGGCCGCACGCAGGATCGCGTTGCGAATACGCGGATAGGTGCCGCAGCGACACAGGTTGCCGATGCTCGCGATGTCCGCATCCGACGGCTTGGCCTTGCGCGAGAGCAGATCGACGGCAGCCATGATTTGACCCGCCTGGCAGTAACCGCATTGGGCGACGTCATTCTCGATCCAGGCTTGCTGGACCGGATGCAGCTTTTCACCTTCAAGCCCTTCGATCGTGGTGATCGCATGGCCGGTGACGGTTTGCATCGGGGTCTGGCATGAGCGCGTGGCCTTGCCATCAATCAGCACCGTGCACGCCCCGCAGGCGCCGATGCCGCATCCGTATTTGGTGCCGGTCAAGCGCAGCACATCGCGCAGGAACCAGAGCAGGGGCATGGCCGGATCGCCATCGTGGAAATACGGCTTGCCATTGATTGTGAGTTGACTCGGAATCTTTGCCGCTACCGGCGCCTTGTTCGGGCTGGCAGGCGTCGGGGGCTGGTTCGGCTTCTGCATGACGGGTCCGCGAAGATTCCTTGCGCGGGCGTGTGCCGCGGGCGACCGGCATTGTCGCATCGCCCGGCATGGCTGCACAGGCGATCTTCGCCGACGCATGCAAGCCCGGTCGGCCACAAAAGAAGAGGCCCCGCATGCGGGGCCTCGACTTGGAGCACTAAATCACTGATTCAGCAGGATCAATAAACATCATCGACCGTGTTGTGGACGTTGAACTTGCCGGTCGGCGTGATGATCCGCTTGTCCTTGATGACCTTCTTGAGCTTGCGGGTCTTGTCATCGACCACGACCAGGGCGCTGGCCTGATCCTTGGCGTTCCACACCGAGAACCAGACCTCATCGCCGCTCGCGTTGTATTCGGGCTGGACGACGCGCTTCGGGCCTTCGCCCAGCTTCGCCCATTCCGCGATCGGCAATACCTTGAAGCCGGCATCGAGGTTGTCGATATCGAACACCGCGATTGACTGGCTCAACTTCGGATCGGGGTTGAGCGTGGTGTCGACCCAGAGGTTGCGCGACTTCGGGTGCGTCTTGATGAACAGCGAACCGCCGCCCTGACCCTTGAGCACCTGAACAACCTTCCAGGCATTGGCCGGATGCTTCTCCGGATCCGTGCCGATCAGGGTGATCTTCTCGTTGCCAAGTGCCGAGGTGCCCCAGACCGGACCGAACTTCGGATGATTGAAGTTGGCGCCGCGACCCGGATGCGGAATCTTGTCGACGTCGATCAAGGCGGTCATCTTGCGATCACGCGAGTCGACCACGGCAATCTTGTCGGACTGGTTCGCGGCGGTCAGGAAGTAGCGCTTGGTGCTGTCCCAGCCGCCATCGTGCAGGAACCGGGCAGCATCGAGGTTGGTGATCTTCAGCGCATCGATGTTGCTGTAGTCGACCAGCAGGACATGGCCGGTTTCCTTGACGTTGACGATGAAATCCGGGTGCTCATGACTGGCCACAATGGCGGCGACACGCGGCTCCGGATGGTATTCCTGCGTATCCACGGTCATGCCGCGCGTGGAGACGATCTTGAGCGGCTTCAGGGTCGGGCCGTCCATGATCACGAATTGCGGCGGCCAGTAAGCACCGGCGATGGCCAGCTTGTCCTCGTAGCCCTTGTACTTGGACGTCTCCACCGAGCGTGCCTCGAGGCCGATCTTGATTTCGGCGACGATTCCGGGCGTCTTCATCCACAAGTCGATCAAGTCGATCTTGGCGTCCCGACCGATCGTGTAGACGTAGCGTCCCGAGTGCGAAGGCCGCGAGATGTGCACCGCATAGCCGGTCTTGATGATGGTGATGATCTGCTTGGTATCACCATCGATCAGGGCGATCTCGCCTGCGTCACGCAGGGTCACCACGAAGATATTGTCGGTGTTGTAGTTGTTTTCCTTCTTGGTCGGACGCTTGTCGACCGGGATAAACTCCTTGAACGAGGCCATCATCTCGGGCATGCCCCATTCCGGCGGTGCCGGTGGCTCATGCTGGAGGAAGCGCGCCATCAGGTCGACCTGCACAGGACTCAGGTCACCTGAAGTACCCCAGTTCGGCATGCCGCCCGGAGAGCCGAAGTTGATCAGCGCCTTGAGGTAGTCGGTGCCCTTTTTGCGCGTGATGTCCGGGGTCAGCGGCTTGCCGGTTGCACCCTTGCGCAACACGCCATGGCAGCCGGCGCAACGCTCGAAGAAGATCTTCGTGGCCTCGCCATACTCAGCCTTGCTGATCGCTGGCGCGTCGGGGTTGATGACCATCTCGACGCCTTTGGCGCCGGCAGGCGATGGAGCTCCCTGATAGCTCTCCATGCTCTGCGGCGTTCCCGGGTGCATCTCACCCTGGGCCTTGTCGCTGCTGACATCAAGCTTCCGGCGCTGTTCGGTCACGTCGGCTTCGGCGATCTTCTTGCCGGAGTTGTCCCAACTGGCATAGACATAATTGATGATCGCGGCAATGTCGGCATCGCTCAGATGGCTCTGCGCCGGCATCACGTTGTTGAACTTCTCGCCATTGACAGTCAGCTCGCCGGTGATTCCCTGCAAGACATGACCGGCAATTTCCTTGCCGTCGCGACTGTTCAGGTAATCGGATTTCGCAAGCGGTGGGAATGCGCCCGGCAAGCCCTTTCCATCCAACTGATGACAGGCCGCGCAATTGGCCATGTAGGCGGCCTTGCCGGCCTCATCGCCTTGCTTGGGCGGGCGTTCGTTGGTCACATCCGAAGCGATGGCCTGGCCCCCCAGCCATAACATCGCGAACAGAATCCCACTTATTTTCACGGCTCTCATAGCTGACTCCCTTGACGATTTTGAATCGCTGGGTGCCGTAATCCCGGCACCATGAATGGCAGTCTCCCGTTATCCGCTGGAAGCGTCCTGACTCAGATCAAGTAAAGGAGATCAGGACAAGTTCGGTCCTGATTGGATCCGGATCAGTTTCCCTTGAGCGGAATCAAGTTGTCGGGAAGTGCGCGCGGTAAAATCCACCCAACCTTTTTGCTGGATCTTCCCCATGATTTTGCCCTTGCCATGTCGCCTGATCCTGACAGGCGCTCTGGGACTTCTTGTCTCGGCCACAGCCATCGCTCAGCCACCCACTGACGCCGATCCGGTTGCGCTTGATCCGATCGTGGTGGTCGGCAGTCGCGCAGCGGAACCCCTGCAACAGGTCGTCGGCAGCGTCAGTGTGGTCGAACGTGATCGGCTCGAACGCAATGGCGTCATGGATATCACCGATCTGGCCGCGCTGGTGCCTGGCGTCAGCGTGCCGGTCGATGCGGTGCGGTTTGGTCGCCAGGGCTTCAATATCCGCGGTCTGGAAGGCAATCGGGTCAGCATCGAGATCGATGGCGTTCCGTTGCCGGATGGTTTCGGTGTCGGTCAGTTCGCCCTGGCCGGACGCGACCTGGTTTCCCTCGATGCCGTGCAGCGGGTCGAGGTACTGCGCGGACCCGCGTCGACGCTTTACGGCAGCAAGGCACTGGCGGGTGTGGTTGCCTTGACGACACGCAACCCGGAGGATTTTTTGTGGCGCGGCAATGCGCTGGCGACGGGTGCGTCGATCGGCGTTTCGAGCCGCGATGACAGTCATTTTGGGGCTGCCAACCTCGCTGCGGCAAATGGTCGCTGGAGTGGCATGGTCCTGCTTTCCCGGCATCAGGGACACGAGACCGAGAACCTTCCGCGCGAGGGTGGCATGTCGGCCAATCCGGCCGATGTCAGCCGTGATGCGGCGCTGGCCAAGATCGTCTACGACGGAGGAAATGCGGGTCGCTGGACGTTTACCCTCGACCACGGAGCCGGCAGGCAGCAAACCGATGTGCAGTCGCTGGTATTTGGTCCGGGGCGCTACAGCACGACCAATGCGCTCGACGCTGACGATCGCTGGAAGCGCAATCGTGTGAGTCTGGCCACCAGCTGGTCAAAGCCGTGGGCGGCGATTGACGCGCTGGATGTGCTGGTCTACCAGCAGGATTCGAGCACGCGTCAGGCGACCGACCAGTATCGCCTCGCCGAGGCGGCGACGCCGTATCCGACCCTGCGCGCCCGTAAGTTCAACTACGAGCAGAGCAGTCGCGGTCTTGAGCTGGTTGCTCAATCACGCAATCAATGGGGCGATATCGCGCATTGGCAGGTATTCGGCATTGATCTGACCCGGCACGAATACGAAGGGCTGCGCACGGGTGCGCAGATCAACCTCAACAACGGACAAAGTACCAATGTTGTCCTTGGAGAAGTGTTCCCGGTTCGTGATTTCCCGAATTCGAACGTGCATGAGCTGGGTGTTTTCTGGCAGGACGAAATCCGTTTTGCGCCACGTTGGACGGTTGTGCCGGGCCTGCGTTGGGAGCGCTACTCGCTCGCTGCCAGCGCGGATCCGATCTGGACGCAGGACAACCCGCAGATCGTGCTTTCCGATATCGACAATACCCAGTGGACGCCCAAGCTCGGCTTGCGCTTCACCGCGAACGATCACGCTACGTTCTACATGCAGGCAGTCCGTGGCTATCGCGCGCCGCCGTTTTCTGATGTGAATGTCGGCCTCTATCTGCCGACCTTCAACTATCTGGTCAAGCCGAACCCCGACCTGAAACCCGAGCGCAGCCTTGGGCTTGAAGCGGGATTGCGCTGGAGCGGTCCGGTCTTGCGCGGTTCGTTGGCCGCCTACGACAACCGTTTCCGTGACCTCATTGAATCGCGTGCCAATCTCGGCATCGACCCGGCTACTGGCGCGCTGGTGTTCCAGTCGGTCAATCGCGATCGTGCGCGCATTCGTGGTATCGAGGCCGATGCGCACTGGACACTTGGCGCGTGGCGCGAGGCATGGCGTGGCACGTATGTCGAGTTGCGCGCGAACTGGCTGCGCGGCAAAGACACCGTGCGCGACCAGCCGCTCAACACGGTGGCGCCGGGTCGTGCCACCGTGGTGGGTGGCTGGCAGGCGGATGCGGAGCGCTGGGGCGCCCAGATGTCGCTGACCGGCGTGCAACGGGTTTCACGCGTCGACGACAGCGCCGGTCCCCTCTATCAACCGGCGGGCTATGCTCGAATCGACCTCAACGCCTGGCTCAACATCAGCGATCACCTGCGACTCGATCTCAACCTCGGCAACCTTGGCAACCGGCGTTACTTCGACTGGGTCAGCCTGCGCGGCGTCAAGCCCAATGCCACCGATCTCGATCTGTACACGCAGGCCGGACGCAACGCCATGGTCAAGCTGAGCGCGGACTGGTAGCCGCTGAGCCAAGCGCCCGATGCGCGCACGGCTACTGGCAACGGTGCGGTCCCATTTCAGGACCGCACTTGCCTCGCCCTGCAGCGTCTGGCGATCCGTCGCCGCAATGAGATGGGCGAGGGCAGTGAGGTTTTGCCACGCTTGTTAATCCTACATCGCGATACGTACTGCTCGGTTTAGAACGGCGTGCTGCCTCGTCAATTGCATCAGGGAACCCGCGCGGCGATCGCTCGAGCGAGCGTCTCCAATCGTGCGCGACCGGCGGGATCGGACAGCACGGACTT
>JBDTCQ010000132.1:0-2689 GCA_039923515.1 Dokdonella sp. | reverse complement strand
GCCGCTCCCCATCAGCGGCAGACCGCGTTCGCCGAGGAGACGCCAACCGCGTTCCAGTGCGCGCACGCAATGGTGGTAAAGATCCTCGCGCAGATGGGAATGGACAGAAAGGTCGTAATAGGATTCTTCATCGGCGTTGAGCGGCCGACCTTCGATGTACACGGCCACCTCATCGAGCACACTGCGGTCACCGGTAATCTCAAGGTAGCGACAGGTCGCCAGTGGCAGCCAGAGGTAATCGTCCGAGCAGCGCGTGCGCACGCCGCGATCGAGCGGTGGGTGCCACCAGTGCTGCACATCGCCTTGCGGGAACTGGTGGGAGGCACACAGCAGCAAATGATTACGGGCCAGCTGCGGCTGGGCATGCACCATGGCCATGCTGTCCTGCAACTGATCGCGAAAGCCGAATGCACCGCCGGATTGGTAGTAGCCGCTGCGGGCGAAATAGCGACAGGCAATGGTTTGATAGAGGAGCCAGCCATTCGCAAGCAAATCGACGGATCGAGCCGGTGTTTCCACCTCGACCGTCCCCAGCGTCCGCTGCCAGTAGTCATGCACTTTCGCCAGCGCCTGTCGCGCCGCTGCGTGGCCGCGCGCACGACAGGCCAACTCGAGCGCCGCAGACCGATCGCGTCCGAGACCAAGCCGGAAGATCAATTCGCTCTCCTCGCCAGGCTCAAGCCGCAACTGGACCTGGATGGCTGCGCACGGATCGAATCCCGCGCCCAGCCGGTTCGAAAAGCGCTCGCGCAGCAATGCGTCGGGCTCGCGCAGGCTGCCGTTGCGGCCGATGAATTCCGTGCGGTCTCCAGTGACGCTGATTTCATCGGAATCATGGCCCGGCGCGTCGACATCAAAAAACGCCACGCGACCAGCAAACTCCTGATTGTAGGAATTGCGCGCCAGCATCACGCCGCTTTCCTGGTCGCGCTCGGTGATAACGGTCATCTGGGTCGCCGCGTGGCGGTCCCCAAGAATCCACTCCACGTAGCCCGTTACCGAAAGGCGCCGCAGACGATCATCGAGATTGTGCAGCTTGAGTACGCTGAATTTGACGGCATCGTCGCGGTCAACGAAAACCCAGAGTTCGCTCGCAATGTCATTCTCGACATGGGTGTAGACGCTGTAGCCGAAGCCATGCCGTGTTTGATAGGGCGTATTTCCCCGGCGCGGCAACGGCGTCGGTGACCAGACTTGACCGGTCTCCTCGTCACGCAGAAAAAAGGCTTCTCCGCAGGTGTCGACAACCGGATCGTTGTGCCAAGGAGTGAGACGAAACTCGTGGGCATTCTCGCCCCAGGTGTAGCCGAGCGAGCTCTCGCTCACTACGGTGCCGAAGTTGGCATTGGCGATCACATTGGCCCAGGGCGCCGGTGTGGTTTCGCCCGCTTGCAGAGCGATGACATATTCCCGGCCATTCGCGGAGTAGCCACCGATGCCGTTGTCGCATGCGATCGGTTCGGCCACTGCATGGTAGGGAGCCTGCCCGGACAAGACTGGCAGTTGCGTGTGCGCCCGCCCATCCGCGCGATCGACACCATGCGCATCGGCAGCCATTGGCAGTGGCGTGATCGGTGACACGCGCGCTTTGCTGTTTTGCGATAACAGTGGAACCACGAGCGGATCAGGCAACTTCTGCTGCACCTGATCTTTGAGACTGCCGGCCTTGTCGCTGACGATGATCCTCGCTACCGTTTGCAGAAGAATGCGTTCGTCCTGCGAAATCAGCGATGCGGAGCGCACGAAGATACCGCCGGGACGATCGATAATGTTGGCTTCCACACCGGCTGAGATCATCCCCATGATCTGATCCTGCAACTGCTGGCGGTAGCCGGTCGGGTCGTCGTTCCAGATCACCAGATCCACGGTCAGCCCTTTCAGATGCCAGTAGGCATGCGCCTGTACCATCTGCCGGACCAATTCGATGTTGGTTGGGTCGGATATTTTCACGACCACGATCGGGTGATCGCCCGAAATCCCCTGCCCCCAGAGCCCCGATTGACCATGACTGTTGAGCATCAGGGTTGAAGGATCGGCGCGCATCGCCGCGTGTGCATAGATCAACATGCCGGCCAGTCGCTCATAAACCTGCGCATCGGCTTGCGAAGCATTGATCTGGCGCCTGACCACCTGGCTATGGGTCCAGGCCAGATCGAACACACGGTCTGCGAGATGACGGTCGCGATACTTGTCGATGAGGCCAACGCAGTCCTCGCGGGTGAAGGCCAGACCGGTGACCATGTCGATGGTGACCTTCTGTTCCCTCTTCAGTGTGACCCGGCATCGAATGGCGATGATCGGATCCAGCACGGAACCTGCGCTGTTTGACAACGCCTCATCGGTGGTCAGTGCCTGCGGGCGGCGCGCATCGTTGCAGCGACCGATGAAACGAGCCCGATCGGTCTCATAGGATATGGCGTCGATGTCGGCACCGTGGACAGCCAGGAGATGCACACTCCACGGCGGTTTCTCGAGCACGGCGCGCGGGCGACGTGTGGCGATGATCGCCTGCTGGGCCGGCAACAATTCGGTCTGCACAAACAGGTTGCTGAAAGCAGGATGCAGTTCATCCGAAATTCCCGGTGCCAGTACCAGCTCAGCATAGGTGGTGATTTCGATCGTTCGCACTCCGCGCGAGCGGTTGCTGATGGTGAGGCGCCGAAGCTCGATATCATCCTCGGGCGAGACC
>JBDTCQ010000131.1:0-5916 GCA_039923515.1 Dokdonella sp. | reverse complement strand
ATCCTGCCGCTCTCCCTCGGGCGCGATCACTGGCAAAATACGTGTGACATGCTTGAGGGGGCGGCAGGTGCCAGCAGGAAATTCAATGGGACAGAACGCGGGCCATTCCTGGCCGCATGGACCGCGTCAGCTCGTGGCAACTCTTGTCTGGTTGCGTCTGTGCGCGATTGGCGGCCAACTCGTCACAATCGTGTTCGTCGCCCAGGTTCTCGGTCTTGCGATTCCTGTGGCCAGGCTGCTCACGGCAATCGCGGTGCTCGGTGCGTTCAACATCCTGGTCGTCTGGCGACTCCGCCAGAAATCGAGAATGGCCGGGTGGGAGCCGGTCGCCCATATCGCCATCGATACCCTCGTTCTGGGCTACCTGTTGTACCTGACCGGTGGCGCGAGCAACCCGTTCGTGTCCCTGCTGGTCATGCCCATCACGCTGGCAGCCACGGCCCTGCCCCTGCGCTCGGTGGCGACAGTGGCGACACTCGCTGTGGCCACCTATCTGGTGCTGATGCGGTTTTTCGTTGTGCTGCCGGAAGTCAGCGATGCTGGCAGCAGCGGTCTGTTTTTCAACCTGCATTTGACCGGAATGGCGATCAGCTTCGCCATCACCGCGGGGATGCTCGGGTTCTTCATTGCCCGACTCGCACGCGCCTTGCGTGCCCAGCAGGCTGAAGCGGAGCTTGAGCACGTGCGTGCCCTTCGCGACGAGGGCATCCTCGCCATCGCCACCCAGGCGGCAAGCACGGCGCACGAGTTGAATACACCGCTCTCGACAATCCGCACCTTGCTCGGCGAGCTCGCTCGCGACAACACGGCCAGTGCGAGCCTGAAGGACGATTTCCAGTTGCTGATCGGCCAGGCCGATCGTTGCCGCGACATCCTGCGTGAACTGGTCAAAGTAGGCAGCAACCAGTTGGCCGGCATTGCCGAGTGGATCAGCGTGGCCGAGCTGTGTGCCGCAACGCAGGATTCGTTCAATCTGCTGCGCCCGGAGGCCGAAGCCCGCTTCACGATCGATGGCACGGTTGGTGCGCGTCGCATCGAAGTGGTTCCTGCGTTGCATCACGCCATCGTCAACCTGCTCAACAATGCCGCTGATGCCTCCCTCGCCAATGGCGATGCGCGCGTCGAGATGACGGCCAGCGCCGATCACGACACCCTCGAAATCCAGGTTCGCGACTACGGGCGCGGAATGCACGCCGCACCCCGGCCTGGCAGCGGTTTCGGTTTCCAGACGACCAAGCACAATGGTCTCGGGCTTGGCTTGGCCCTGGCCAACGCGACTGCCGAACGCTTCGGCGGAACGCTCAATGCCGAGGCCGCCGTTGGCGGGGGCACACGTCAATGTTTGCGTCTACCACTCGCGAAGCTGGACAATCCACCCCATGAACGATGAAAACTCCGGCCGCGTGCTGCTGATTGACGATGATGAAGTCTTCCTCCACGTTCTCGGGCGCGCACTTGGGGCGCGTGGATTCGAGGTGACATCCGCCAAGGATGGAGCCGAGGCCTTGGCCCGTTGCGTCGATTTCCAGCCGCGCTTTATCGTGCTCGACCTCAAACTCGGCAGCGAAAGTGGCCTCGCCCTGATTCCGCGACTCAACGCGGCCCGCCCCGGCGTGCGCATCCTGCTGCTGACGGGCTATGCCTCGATCGCGACCGCGGTCGAAGCCATCAAACGCGGCGCCCACGACTATCTGGCCAAGCCCGTCGATGCCGACCAAGTCGCGCAAGCCTTGCTCGGTCACGCCGCTGCAGCGCACGGTGCGCCTGAGAATCTGCCTGACGCGCCACCCCCGCTGAAACGCCTGGAATGGGAACACATCCAGCGTGTTCTCAACGAATGCGATGGCAACATCTCGGAAGCCGCCCGCCGCCTCGGCCTGCATCGACGCACCTTGCAACGCAAGCTGGCCAAACGCCCGGTGCGGGAAGCACCTAATCGCTGAACGGCTGGGATTCGGGATTCGGAATTCGGAAAAGCGTTGGTCTTGGCTCATTGACCTTGACCGTAGTCAATGAGATCGCGCCGCTAGCAAATAAACACAGCGAAGCGGACGCTTTGTCTACTCCCTACTCCCTACTCCCCTCTTTAGAGCCTTCTCCACCGCCGGCAGCACGTTCTCAAGCACGCTCCGCTGAGCTACCGCGGTCGGATGCAGACCATCAGGCTGCATCAAGGAGTCGTCAAGCGCGACGCCGTCGAGCAGGAACGGGACCAATGGCACGTTGAATTCCGCCGCCAGATCCCGATACATGTCTCTCAGGCCATCCCGGTACTGAGGGCCGTAGTTGGTCGGGATCTCGGTTCCGATCAGCAACACTGCCGAACCGGAATCTTTGGCCAAGCCAATGATGCGCGCGAGATTCTGTTTCGGCGTGCTCAGTGGCAGGCCACGCAAGGCGTCATTCGCACCCAACTCGACGAGGACAAGGGCAGGCTTGTGATCGGCCAGCAGTTTTTCAATACGGGCGAGACCGCCCGAGGTGGTTTCACCGCTGATTGATGCATTGACGACATCGCGCGCCGGGCTGGATTCCTTCAAGCGCACGCGCAACAAATTGACCCAACCGGAATCTGCCGGGATTCCGTAGGCGGCGGAAAGCGAATCACCCAAGACCAGAACCGGGCGCGGGGCTTCACTGGCCTGCAACGATGAATTTTGTACGACCAACAACAAGAACAGACACAGGATGCGCAGCATGACGATTGATTCCACAACGGTGCTCAGTGCCGAGAAGCTTAGCAAAGCCGTCGATGGCCCCGATGGTCGACTGCTGATCCTCGACGATGTCAGCCTGAGCGTCGAACGTGGGGCGAGCCTCGCCATTGTCGGTGCGTCGGGTTCGGGAAAGACCACCTTGCTTGGCCTGCTCGCGGGTCTCGATCGGCCAACCAGCGGTCATATCACCCTGGCCGGCGAACGACTCGATCTGCTCGATGAGGAGGCGCGTGCGCGGGTGCGTCGGCGCCTGGTGGGTTTCGTGTTCCAGTCATTCCATTTGCTGCCTGCCTTGAATGCAGAAGAAAACGTCATGCTGCCGCTTGAGCTGGAAGGCCGCACCGATGCCCGCCAGCGCGCAGCCAGCGTGCTCGCCGATGTCGGTCTGGGCAAGCGCCTGCGCCACTACCCGCATCAGTTGTCGGGCGGCGAACAGCAACGCGTCGCACTGGCCCGTGCCTTCGTCCACGGGCCGCAACTGCTGTTTGCTGACGAACCGACCGGCAACCTGGATCAGCGCACTGGCGCAGCGGTCAGCGACCTCCTGTTCGACTTGAACCGCGAGCATGCGACAACCCTGGTCCTGGTCAGTCATGACCTCGATCTCGCCGCACGTTGCGCGCGCATGTTGCGCTTGCGCGATGGCCGGGTAGTCGAGGAGGACGCATGAACCCGCTGGTCTTTGCCGCGCGCAGCCTGCGCCGCGAATTCCGCCACGGCGAGCTGGCGACCCTGGCGGCAGCCTTGGTGCTTGCCGTCGCCGCCTTGACCGCCGTCGGCACGCTGGCATCACGCGTCGAGAGCGCAATCCTTGCCTCAGCCACGGAATTGCTTGGCGGTGATCTCGGCGTCACGGCGCGGCGTACGCCGTTGCCTGAATCATTTGCCTCGAAAGCGACCGAACTCGGCTTGTCCAGCAGCCGCAGCGTCGAATTCTCGAGCGTGGTCTTTGCCGGCGACAAGAGCCAGTTCAGCGAAGTGCGTTCGGTTGATGACGCCTACCCACTGCGGGGTCAATTCCTGGTCAAAGACGCTGACGGAAACCAGCGCAGCGCGGCAGCACCAAAATCCGGACAAGCCTATGCGGATCGGGCGGTGCTCAACGCGCTTGGCAGAAACGTCGGTGAACGCCTGCAACTGGGCGGACGCGATCTTGAAATCATGGGCGAGATCGTCAGCGCACCCGGCGGTCCGGTATTCCAGTTTGCGCCCACGGTGTTGATGAGCACGGCGGATGCCGAAGCCAGCGGACTGCTCGGCACGGGCAGCCGGGCGAACTTTCGCATTCTGGTCGCGGGCCCGATAGACACGGTCGAGGAATATGCGGGCTGGGCCAACGCCAACCTGCCCGCAAGCGCTCGTCTGGTCACCGTCGCCGAAGCCCAGGCCAACTTGCGCAACTCGTTCGAGCGCGGCGAGAATTTCCTGCGCCTGGCCGCCTTGCTCGCCGCCTTGCTGGCCGGAATCGCTGTCGCCCTTGCCGCTCAGCGCTTCGCCCGACGCAAGACCGAAGAAGTCGCCGTGTTGCGTTGTCTGGGCGCAAGCCGCAGCGAAATCGTCCTCGGCCTGGCCTTTGAATTGCTCCTGCTCGCGCTGCCAGCCTGTGTCCTCGGCGCCTTGCTTGGACTCGGCATGCAGCAGATCGCCTTTGTATTTGCCCGCGAGATGCTCGGCGCTACAACAAGCACCGTTCCGCTGGCTCCAGCCGCTTCGGCGTTTCTGGTTGGATTTGCCGTCTTGTTCGGTTTCGCCCTGCCACCCTTGATGCGCCTGCGCGATGTCGAACCGATGCGCGTGTTCCGGCGTGATCTGCAAACACGCTTGCGCCGATTCGATGCGCTCTATGTCCTGCCGTTTGCGGTTGGCGGCTTGCTAATCCTGCTGGAGAGTGGTTCGACCCAACTGGCTGGCGTGCTCGCCGCCGGCTTGGCCGCCGTGGCCCTCGCCACCTTGATCGTCACCGTGCTCATGCTGAAGGGTTTGCGCGTCGCTTCTCGCAGACTGCCCGGCGCGCTGCGTTTTGGATTGGCCAACCTCAACCGGCGTCGCAGCCTGACCTTGATCCAGGTCGGCGCGCTGGCCCTCAGCCTGACCGCTCTCGACCTGCTCGCGGTAATCGGACCTTCCCTGCTCGATCGCTGGCGCGCCGATCTTCCCGCTGACACGCCGAACTACTTTGTGCTCAATCTCCAGGCAGATCAGCGCGCCGAGTTTGACCAGCGTCTGCAGGCGCTCGGTGCCGACAATCTGAGTCTGCTGCCACTGGCAGCCGGCAAGCTCGTCGCGATCAATGGCAAGCCGGTACGCGCATCCGATTTCGAGCCGGATTCACGCGCAGGCAACTTCGTCGAAGGCGAAGTCCGGGTGTCCTGGAGTGCCGATCTGCCCCCGTCCAACCGCGTCATCGATGGCCGCTGGCCGGATGCCCATGCGAAAGACGCCGAAGTCTCCGTCGACAAGAGCTGGATTGACCTTTTCCATCTTGCACTCGGCGACACGATAACGCTCCGCTTCGCCGAGCAGGAGATCACCGCGGCTGTAACCAGCGTGCGCGAGGTTGACTGGGATTCGTTCCGGGTCAATTTTTTCATGATGCTCGATCCGGCCCATGGAGAGAATCTTCCACACAGCCTGATATCGAGTTTCCATCTGCCGCCGGACAAGGCGCTATCCGAACTTTCAAGAGCAATGCCAAACCTGTCGCTGATCGATGTCAACTCGATCCTTGACCGCGTCCGCGACATCATCGGCCGGGTATCGGCCGCGGTGACTTGGGTGCTCGGTTTCAGTCTTGCCGCCGGAATCCTGGTGCTGCTCGCCGCGCTGGCTTCAACCGCCGAAGAACGCCGTTTCGAAATCGCCTTGCTGCGAACACTCGGCGCCAACAGCGGCCAGCTGAATGCGGCGGTACTTGGGGAATTCGCCGTGCTCGGCATGCTCGCTGGAGTGGTTGCAGCGGCGGGTGCCGCAGGCACTGGCATCGCGCTCGCCCGCAATGTGTTCCGCATGACCGAGTACACACCGCCGCTGCTGCAATTGAGTTTGGTCGCACTCGTCTCGGCGATCATCGTCATGCTGGCCGGACTGGCCGGCACACGCCGAATCGCCGCAACGCCACCCATGCTGGTATTGCGTCACGGAACCTGATCCTGCCCATTCAATCATGCTTGCGTGCCGGCACATCCGGCGGCTATCGTGA
>JBDTCQ010000130.1:0-16547 GCA_039923515.1 Dokdonella sp. | reverse complement strand
TCACGATGATAACTCAGCACTTGTTGATAGTCCTGGCGGAAATGTTCGGCCAGGCGTTCGACCAGATGCACGGATCGGTGGCGTCCACCGGTGCAGCCTATGCAGATGGTCACGTAACTGCGGCCTTCGCTCTGGAATCGGGGCAGCCAGGTTGCCAGAAAATCGCGCAGCTGATCCTGGAAAAGCACGGCGTCCGGTTGCTGTTCAAGCCACTCGCGAACCGGCGCATCGCGGCCGGAAAGCGGGCGCAACTGGGCGTTCCAGTGCGGATTTGGCAGGCAGCGTGCATCGAATACGAAATCGGCAACCGGAGGCACGCCTTTCTTGAAGGCGAAGGATTCAAAGAGCAAGGTCAGCGAACTGGCATTCATGCCGAGTTCGGTGAGTATGACCCGGCGCAACTGGTGGACATTGAGCTCGCTGGTATCGATGACGCGATCGGCGATGGCCGCGATCGGACGCATCAACTTGCGTTCCAGGGCAATCGCGTCGGCCAGGCCGAGGCCTTCGAGCGACAGCGGGTGGCGCCGACGGGTTTCCGAAAAACGCTTGATCAGGATTTCATCACGCGTGTCGAGAAACACCAGTTCGTATTCGATGCCGAGTTCGCCCAACTCGGAGAGCACATCGGGCAGGCGGTTCAAGTCATCCGCGCGGTTGCGTACATCGACGCCAACCGCGAGACGCGCGTGGCGTCCTTCGGCATCGACCGATACCGCTCGCACGAACGCCGGCAGCAAGGCGCTGGGCAGGTTGTCCACACAATAGTATTCGAGGTCTTCCAGCGTGCGCAGGACGACCGACTTGCCTGAACCGGATAGTCCGCTGACCACGATCAGGCGGGTCGTGTTTGTCGTTGGCGTAGTCATGAGCTCACCAGGGCGGTAATCGGCGCAGTTGATGCGCCTGACGATCGACGAAGGTCTGAGCCGGGTCGAGTCCCTTCGATTTCAGCATGTGGCTACGCACGGCCGCCTCGGCGAGCACGGCGATGTTTCGACCGGAAGCCACCGGAATGACGATTTGCGGGATCGGCACATCGAGCACCTCGCGATAGCCCACATCACCGTAGAGCCGCTTCATCGCATCATCCGCACCGTTCTGGACCATTGGCTGCAAGTGGATGATCAGGCGCAGGTATTTCGAAGGCTTTACCGCCGTATGACCGAACATCTCGCGCACATTGAGCACGCCGAGACCACGCACCTCAAGCAAGTCGCGCAGCATCTCCGGGCAGGTGCCATCGACGACATCCGGGGCGATAAGGGTGAACTCCGGGGCGTCGTCAGCCACCAGGCGATGACCACGCGTGATCAGTTCGAGGGCCAGTTCGCTCTTGCCGGTGCCACTTTCGCCGGTGATCAACACGCCGATGGAGTTCACCTCCATGAGTACGCCATGCAGGGTGATCTGGCGGGCCAGGCCGCGCGCGAGGTGATATTGCAGATAGGTCAGCAGTTCGTGGCCACGCTTCGGACTTGCCCACAGCGGCGTGTTTGACTCTTCCGCCGCATTGCGCAAATCGCCGGGAATCGCCTGATCCTTGGTCACCAGCAGGGCGATCGAGCGATAGGCCATGATCTTTTCGATTGTCTCCCAGCGCTGGCGCGAATCGAGACCATCGAGGTAGGCCAGCTCTTCGGTGCCGATGATCTGCACCTTGTTCGGATAAATGATGTTGAGATAGCCGATCTGCGAGGGGCGGCGCGCACTGTTGTCGCCGGGTTCGATCGCACGACCTTCGCCACGCAAGCCAGCGACCCAGCGCAATTGCATGCGCTCGCCGACGGCGTCATAGAGTTGCCGCGAAGTCAGTCGGTCCATGTCGGGCTCTTCAGTCGGTTGCGGCTGAATTCTGCCAGTTCCGCCTGCAACGCGCTGCTGTCACGCGCGCTGCGCATCGCTGCGGTCAGTCCGCTATCGGAAAACATCTCGGCCAACTCGGCGAGCAGGTGCAGGTGTTGTTCGGGATTGTGTTCGGGAACGGCCATCGCCGCGACCAGATCGACCGGTTGTTCATCGATCGCGCCAAAGGCCAGTGGTCGCGCCAGACGCACAAACACGCCTCGTGCCCGGTCGAGTCCGGGGATGCGTCCGTGCGGGATCGCGACACCGTGGCCAATGCCGGTCGATCCGAGTTTCTCGCGATTGCCAAGCGCCTCGCCGATCAGGCGTCGCTCGTCGGCGTTGCTGGCCAGCATGGCGGCCAGTTTTTCGAGCAGTTGCGACTTGTCCGCTGCGGCGAAGTTTGCGCGGACATGTTGCGGGGACAGAAGGTCAAGGAAGGGCACGGCGAGACTCGACTGGGTTGAACCGACAGTATCGCATCGCCGTGCCATGGGCGCAGGCCTTGCACCGATGGCCGATCCGTGTTCGCAACGGATCGGTCAGCGGTGCACCATGCCGTAATTACTCGTAACGCGAAGCAAGCACCTCCTTCGGATGATGGTCGGTCACTTTTTCCTTGTGCTTGCGCACCTGTGCGGTGAGCTTGTCGGCCAGCGCATCTATCGCTGCATACATGTCAGAGGCCACCGCATCGGCATGCAGATCCTTGCCGGACAGGTGAATCGTCGCCTCCGCCTTGTGCAAGAGCTTCTCGACCCCGAGGACGATGGATAACTCGTGAAGGTGGTCAAAATGCCGGGTCAGACGTTCCATTTTCGACTCCGTGTGCTGGCGAAGTGATTGGGTGACTTCCATCTGATGGCCTTTGATCGTGATCTGCATGGCAATCTCCTTCTTGGGTGGACCGGACAACCCGGCCCTGGTGGGACCACCGGCCGTTCCGGTGATCCACGTGTTTCTGAGTCACTGCCGGTTTCGACAATCGTTCGAGCCCGGTGTTCCGCGCCTGCGCCTGTTCCTCAGGATTCAGTCCAGTCGGCAGCGGTCGTTCGATGATGGAATGTTGAGCCCCTCCCTGTATTTGGCAACGGTACGTCGGGCCACGCTGATGCCGCGGCGGTTGAGTTCGACCGCCAATGCCTGATCGGACATCGGACGGGCCGCTTTCTCCTCGTCGATCAACTTGCGGATCATGGCCTGGATCGCGGTTGCCGAAGCGGCACCACCATCGATCGTGGACACGCCACTGGAGAAGAAATACTTGAATTCGAAAGTGCCACGTGGCGTATGCAGATACTTGCGCGTGGTCACGCGGGATACCGTGGACTCGTGCATCTCGATCTCCTCGGCGACATCGCGCAGCACCAGCGGACGCATGGCTTCGGCGCCGAAATCGAGGAATCCAGCTTGTGCCTGGACGATGGCCTGGGCCACCTTGAGCACGGTTTCGGCACGCGTCTTGAGGCTCTTGATCAGCCAGCGGGCTTCCTGCAACTGGCCGCGCAGATAGTTGGCGTCGTCGCGGCGTGCCTTGGCAATCAGGCTCGCGTAGTGCTCGTTGATCGCGAGGCGGGGCTGGCAATTCGGCGACAGCGAGACCTGCCAGCGGCCATTGATCTTGTGCGCGTAAGCATCGGGGGCGACGTACTCCGGCGCGGCATTCGAGTAGCCGGCACCGGGTTTGGGATTCAGCGAGCGCACGAGTTCGATGACGGTATCGAGCTCCTCGTTGCTGGCACGCAGACGCTGGCACAGGCGCGTACGATCGTTGCGGGCGAGCATGTCCAGGCAGTCGGCAACCAGTTGGCGCGCCTTGGCCAGCCCTGGCGTTTCCTGATCGAGGCTTTCGAGCTGGACATCAAGGCATTCACTGAGCGAGCGCGAGGCGACACCCACCGGGTCGAAGCGCTGAATTCGATGACGCACGCCTTCCACCTGGTCTTCGGTGACCTTGAACAGGTCGGCCAGGCTTTGCGCGATCACCGCATTGGTTTCCTCCAGGTACCCATCGTCATTGACACCCTCGATGATCGCGGTGGCGATGCCGCGATCATGTGCCGACAGCGGGGTCAGGTTGAGTTGCCAGAGCAGATGGTCGCGCAAGTCCTCGGCTTCGGCGTCCTGCGCCTCCATGCCTTCCTCATCGTTTCCGCTTCCGCTGGCGCGGTAATCGCGCGGATCCCCGCCGAGATCGAGCGGCATGTCGTCGAATTCGGGCGTGCTGTCGACCGGCTCCGCCGAATTGCTGTCGCTGGATTCGACCGATGCGCTGGCCGTGTGCTCGGACGGAACAAATTCCTCGATCTCGTCCTCGGGTTCGCTTTCGTCAATATCGAGCAGGGGGTTTGATTCGAGGGCGAGATTGAGCTCCGCTTCGAGTTCGATGCTCGACAATTGCAGCAGCTTGATCGCCTGCTGGAGTTGCGGTGTCAGCGCAAGTTGAGCCTGTACGCGGAGTTGTAGAGCGGGTTTCATTCCCGAGTGGTCGTCGCCTGGCGGTCTTATGCAATCTTAGCGCCAATTGCTGGGAACAGGCAGATCTTGACGCTTGCGCGCGCGCAGTCCACTCTCGGGAGATTGTATTTTTGTCTCGGCAAACAGATTGCGCGAGCGCATGAGGCGTCCGAATGGATCCCGGCTCCGCTATAGGCGGCACCCGACTCGTCAATGGCAATCAATGCGCGGGCGAGTCGTACGCGACAACCCGGCAGTTTGGCCACACGCCTAGCTACATGCGGAACTCGGTTCCAAGATAGACCTCGCGAACCTTCTCGTTGGCCAGAACTTCCGCCGGGGTGCCCTGGGTGAGGACGCTGCCTTCGTTCATGATGTAGGCACGATCACAGATGCCGAGCGTCTCACGCACATTGTGGTCGGTGATCAGGATGCCGATGTTGCGCGCCTTCAGTTGACGCACGATGCGCTGGATATCGACGACCGAGATTGGATCGATGCCGGCGAATGGTTCATCGAGCAGGAGGAAGCGCGGCTTGGCTGCGAGCGCACGGGTGATCTCGACACGGCGGCGCTCGCCGCCTGACAGGCTCGCACCCTTGCTGCGCGCGATATGGCTGATCTGCAGGTCGTCGAGCAGGTGCTCAAGCTCGCTTTCGCGGCCCTTCGCATCAAGATCCGAGCGCAACTCGAGAATGGCCATGACATTGTCGGCCACGCTGAGGCGACGGAAGACCGAGGGTTCTTGCGGCAAGTAGCCGACGCCGAGCGCGGCGCGCTCGTGCATCGGCATCGTCGTCATGTTGCGATCATCAAGGCGGATGCTGCCCGAATCGGCGGCGACCAGGCCGACCACCATGTAGAAACAAGTGGTCTTGCCAGCTCCATTCGGACCCAGCAAGCCGACGACTTCCCCCTGACTCAGGGAAAAGCTGAAATCGCGCACGACGCTACGGCCGGCATAGGCCTTGCGCAGGTTTACCGCATGCAGCATCAGGGATTCGCGTCCGTGGCCGCTTTGGCGGGGCTTTTCGGCTTCGGCTTGAAGGTCATGTGGACTTCGCTGCCTGGTGCCTGACTACCGCCTTCCATGGCCCCGGTCTCGGTGTTGTAGGTCATGCGCTGGCCGCGGAACTCGGACTTGCCTTCCTGCACGACGACCACATCGCCGCTGAGGATCGCAATGTGGCTGCCGTCGTTGTAGTCGATCTCGGCAGCGCGCGCGGTCATCAGGCCGCCGTTGTTGTCCTGCAGCTGCTCAAGGTGCGCAGGTGATCCGGTCAGCACAATGCGTCGCCCGGAATTGCCGGATTCATCACCTTCGTAGACGCGTGCTTCCTGACCGCTGGCTTTCAACGAACCTTGTTCAATGCGGACGTTGTCCTTGAACAATGCAAACGAGGGTGTGGTCGTGATCATCTTGTTGTAGCTGGCGCGGACTTCGAGGTTCTTGTCGCGATCGCTGCTCAGCGCGTGGGCCGTGCCAAATACAAGCATGCCGATCACACCGAGCCCCAATCGCAGGCCGACCATTCGATCAGGGTTTGCGTCGGGTCGGTTCAAAGGTGTTGTGCACATCGGATAGCAGCTCCAGGACTTTGCTGTTGAGGTCGCCACGCAGGCCGGTGCCGCGCAGTATAGAGCCCGGCTGGATGATCTGCGCCGGCGCGGCGGTCTCGAGCGTTTTGTCATGCGGATGCGCGGTCAGATCCGAAGTGACAATCCGGGCGGCGCTTGCGGTTGCACTCGGCTGGCGCGCCATTTCGACGTGGCCCTCGAGCTTCATCGTCGAACCATCCTTGTTGACGGAGGCCGAATCCGAAGTGCCGATCCACGGGTTGTTGTCCTTGTCGACAATCACATAGTCGGGTGTGGAGACGAAGATCGAGCCGTCCTCGCTGCGACGGGTCAGCCGTGGCCCGCTGACCGTGAAGCTCAGCTTGCCGTTTTCATCGAGCGCATTCATCGAGAAATTGTCGAGCGTGTATCCCGAGCGCGGTGGGCCGCTGAAGGTTGGCTCAAGCGGTGGCGGCCGGGTCAGCCAGAGCAGGATCTGGCTCAGCGTGGCAACGACCGCGAGTGCGACCAGCACAACCAGCTTGCGCCGATCCATCATCATCGCGTGCCACCCTCGATCTGTTCGGCCGTGCTTGCGATGCGCATGCGATCAGTGATTGCCAAGGTGCAGGCTGAGTTCGGCATCCGTCTTGCCCTGGGCGCCGAGCAGCAAGTCACAGACCTCGCGAGCTGCGCCTGCGCCACCCTCGCGCCGGGTTTGCCAATGTGCTTGTGCAGAAACCGATGGGTGTGCGTTGGCCACCGCGATGGCGAGGCCAACAGCCGACATGACACACAGGTCGGGCAGGTCGTCGCCGGTATAGCAGCATTCATCGGCACCCAGTTGCAGGGCATGCCGCAACTGGTCGAAACAGGCGCGCTTGTCTTCCTGGCCTTGATAGACGTGGAGGATGTCGAGCTCGGCCATGCGCTTGGCGACCAGATGACTGATCCGCGCGGTGATGATGGCGACCTCGATTCCATTGGCGCGCAGACGTTTGAGGCCAAGTCCGTCATGCACATGGAAGGATTTCAGCTCGTGGCCATCCTCGGAATACCAGAGGCGTCCATCAGTCAGCACACCATCGACATCGAAGATGGCGAGCTTGATACGGGCGGCACGTTGGAGGATGTCTTCGTTTTTCATTGGCTGGGAATCGGGAATGGGGAGTCGGGAATCGGTAGCAGCCAAGGCAAGGCAAGAACGCTTTACAGCTTCGCTCCAACCGATTCCCTATTCCCGATTCTCAATTCCCGTTGCAAAAAATCAGACCACTCTGGCGCGCAGCAGATCGTGGATGTTGAGCGCACCGACCAGATGATTCTCGTCGTCGACCACCAGCAGAGCGTGGATCTTGAAGGCCTCCATGACCTGGGCCGCCTCGGCTGCCAGCTTGTCGGCGGTGATCGTCTTTGGATTCGAGGTCATCAGGCGCACCACCGGCGTATCCCGCAGGTCGATGTCGTCGTCGTCGACCGCACGGCGCAGATCACCATCCGTGAATACGCCGAGCAATTCGCCGGCCTCGTTGGTTACGGCCGTCATGCCAAGCCCGGTGCGGGTCATTTCAACCAGCGCCGTGGTCAAAGACGCATTCTGATCAACCACCGGCACCTGCGTGCCGGAATGCATGATGTCGCTGATGCGCACCAGCAGGCGCCGCCCGAGCGTGCCAGCCGGATGCGAGCGGGCGAAATCCTCGGAGGTGAAGCCGCGCGCCTCGAGCAGGGCGATGGCGAGAGCATCACCCATGACCAGGGCGGCGGTTGTACTGGCCGTCGGCGCCAGGCCGAGCGGGCAGGCTTCCTCAGACACCGAGACATCCAGATGCACATCGGCGAGCTTGGCCAGTGAAGAGAGCTCGTTGCCCGTCATCGCGATCAGCGGCACGTTCTGGCGCTTGATCAGCGGCAGGATCGTCAGCAGCTCATCGGTCTCGCCCGAATTGCTCAGGCTCAGCACGACATCGTGCTGCGTGATCATGCCGAGATCACCGTGACTGGCTTCGGCCGGATGCACGAAAAACGCGGGCGTTCCGGTTGAGGCGAGGGTTGCGGCGATTTTTCGAGCAATATGTCCGGATTTGCCGATACCTATGACAACTACCCGACCCTGGCACTGGTACATGAGCTGGCAGGCGCTGAGGAAGCTGCCGTTGACACGCTTCTGCAACGCTTCGATCGCACGCGCCTCGGTCAAGATGACCGTCATGGCGCTGTTGCGGATCGTCGATTCGTCGAGCAGCGGGGTGGGCAGGGGCAGCAGAGCCGGATTCAGTTGAGCGTTCATGAGGATGGGATTCATTGGCGAAAGAGCGCTGTTCGCCGGTTCGTGTTTTCGGCGAAGCCATATTTTGAGTACCATGACGCATTCCCATTGTATCTGTAACCCCCGTTTGCGCCTATGACGTGCGGGTTCGCTCATTCGTCGCCGCCTTGTCAGGACTTCGCCTCTCGATGGACACAAAGACCATTCACGATCTGATCCAGCGCGGAATACCGGATGCAGAAATCCATGTCGAAGGAGCCGATGGTGTGCATTTCGAGGCGCGCGTGGTCAGCCCGGCGTTTGCCGGAAAGCTGCCGCTGGCACGTCACCGGCTTGTTTACGCAACGCTTGGCGCGCATATGGGGAATGCCATCCACGCGCTATCGTTGCGTACCCTGACGCCCGAAGAAGCACTCAAGGGCTGATCCTTGCGCCACGCGCAGCAAGCCACCCATCACGGTCGTTCCCGCTACGGCGATGAACGTCGACTTGTTTTTCACCCGACTCAGGAAACACGCTGGCCATGGCCAAAATCGTAATCAATGGCGGCGAGCCGCTGCATGGTGATGTGCAGATTTCCGGCGCCAAAAACGCCGTGCTGCCCATTCTCGCCGCCTGCCTGCTCGCCGATGAGCCGGTCAGCATCGCCAATGTGCCGCATCTGCACGATGTCACCACGACGATGGAATTGCTCGGCCAGATGGGCGTGCAGCTGGTCGTCGACGAGCGCATGAAGATCCATGTCGATCCGCGCACGACAGACCGCTTTTTCGCACCCTACGATCTGGTCAAGACCATGCGCGCGTCGATTCTCGTGCTGGGTCCACTGGTTGCGCGTTACGGCGAAGCCGAGGTTTCCCTGCCTGGCGGCTGTGCGATCGGCTCACGCCCGGTCAATCTGCATATCCAGGGCCTGCAGGCGCTCGGCGCGGATGTACGCGTCGAGAACGGATATATCAAGGCCCGGGCCAAGCGCCTCAAGGGCGCGCGCATCATGCTTGATCTGGTCACCGTGACCGGCACTGAAAATCTCATGATGGCCGCGGTGCTGGCCCAGGGCACCACGATTATTGAAAATGCCGCACAAGAGCCTGAAGTCGTTGACCTGGCCAATTGCCTGATCAGCATGGGCGCGAAGATCGAGGGCGCGGGCACCGCGTCAATCGTCATCGAAGGCGTCGAACGCCTCGGCGGCACCGATTACACCGTGTTGCCCGATCGCATTGAGACCGGCACGTTTCTGGTCGCCGCGGCGATCACTGGCGGCAAGATCCGTACCCGCCATGCGCGGCCGAAGACGCTCGATGCCGTGCTGTCCAAACTCGAGGACGCTGGCGCGCACATTTCGACCGGTGACGACTGGATCGAGCTCGACATGCGCGGGCGCCGGCCCAAGGCAGTCAACATCACGACCGCACCATACCCGGCATTTCCGACCGACATGCAGGCCCAGTTCACCGCGCTCAATTGCGTTGCCGAAGGTGTCGGCGTGATCACCGAGACCGTATTCGAGAACCGCTTCATGCACGCACTCGAATTGCAGCGCCTGGGTGCCGACATCCAGCTCGAGGGTAATACCGCGATCATCAAGGGCGTGGAAACCATGACCGGCGCGCCGATGATGGCCACCGACCTGCGCGCCTCGGCGTCGCTGGTGCTGGCTGGCCTCGTGGCCAAGGGCGATACCGTCATCGACCGCATCTACCACATTGATCGCGGCTACGAGAACATCGAGGAAAAGCTCGGTTCGCTGGGTGCGCGCATCCGCCGTTTGCCGACCTGACGCGGGGAATCGATGGTCGGGAACAGGGAATCGTCAAAGTGGAGCCGATTCCCGGCTTTTGCACCTGCCGATTCTCTACTTTCGATTCTCAATTCCCGGCCCTTGAGACCGAAACCAGTTTCAAGGTAACCGTATCGCCCTTTTTCTCGACTTGCTCGATCTGTACCGGGATCCAGCCGTTTGATTCTGCGAACCAACTGGTCGCGGTGCGTTTTTCGCGCACGCGTTCGAGGCAGCGGGTCGAAAAAATACCGGCAGGAACTTCAAGCTTTACCTCGCCGCACGCGGTGTAGCTGATGTCGTCAATGGCATCCTTGGTCGCCACCTTGTAGTTGAAGCTGTCGGCGTGGCGCGCCAGGTCCGCCGCCAGCGCAATGGTCAGCGCATGACGATCAATCGTGTAGGGAACAAGGGCAAAGCGCGCGTCGCTCTTTCCGTCGACCATATTCACTTCACCGGCCTTCCAGTCGAATTCGCCGTGTCGGTGTTTGTTCTTGAAGGCCACGTCCTGACGGAAATCGTAGCGGATCGTTTCAGGGCGACCGTCGTTCCAGCGCAGGACCGATTCTTCAGTGACATCAAGGCCTGCCATCTTGGCCAGGCCCGAACTGCCTTTCGTGGTCGTGCGCAGGGTCCAGGTGGCGTCGCTATTGTGTTTCCACTCGATCGTCGTCCGAGCGATTTCGCTGCCGTTGCGCAAGGACGCGTATTCGGCCTTGAACGGGGCGATCGGCGAATCGGCAAGGGCGCTGCCACAGGGAATCAGTGCGCTCAACAGCAGGATGGCAATTCGATTCAACACAGGTGGCTCCCGCCGAAATCCGCATTCTGGTCGATCGACGATGAATGCCGCGTGTCGTCAAATCGCCGGGCTGTGAAAAAGTGTGTGATCGTCGAAGCGCAGCGGCGAGGCAAGTGCCACTCCATCGAACATGATCTCGCCCGCCTGCCATGCCAGGCGACCCGCGGCGAGCAAGCCGACGCAGGCGACCAGCAAGCGATGCTCGCGCCCGAGCAACCGGCTGGCAAGGCTCTCCTCGGTATCGCCAGCATCGACGTTGATGATGGTCTGGGCGATGACCGGACCGCCATCGAGATCGGCAGTGACGAAATGCACGCTGGCGCCGTGCTCGCGATCACCGGCTTCAAGCGCGCGTCGATGTGTGTGCAAACCCGGATAGCGCGGCAGCAGGGACGGGTGGATATTGATGATGCGGCCGAGCCACGGCGCAACCGCTAGCGGATCGAGGATGCGCATGAAACCGGCGAGCACGATCATGTCCGCTCGCAGTTCCGCAATGTGTGAAAACAGGGCGAGATCGTAGGCCTGACGCTCGGCGAATCCGCGCGGATCGAGGTGGATCATCGCTATATTGTTTTCGCGTGCCAGTTCGAGCGCACGCGAGTTGCGCTTGTCCGAAACCACGCCAACGATGCGAATCGCCAACTCGCCACGACGCTCCGCCTCGATCAGAGCCTCAAGATTGCTGCCACGCCCGGAGGCGAGCACGACGACACGCATGGCCTTGTCCCGATCACTCAACGAATATGCACGCGCTCATCGCCACTGGCCGCTACGATTTCGCCGATCGTCCACGCTTGCAGGCCGAGTGTCTCAAGGGCATCGAGGGTGGCACCGGCGTGTTCACGCGAGACGATCAGGGTGTAGCCGATGCCGCAGTTGAACGTGCGCCACATTTCGTCCTGGGCGACCTTGCCTTCGCGTTGCAGCCAGTCGAATACGACGGGTGCCTTCCAGGCGCTGCTGTCGATTTCGATGCCGAGATGTTGGGGGACGACGCGGATGATGTTCTCGCGCAGTCCGCCGCCGGTGATATGTGCCATGCCGTTGATCGGCAGCTGCTGGAGCAGCTTGAGGATGGGTTTGACATAGATCGTCGTCGGCGCCATCAGGGCGTCAGCGAGGCTGATGCCGCCCAGATCGAGGTCAAACGGATCGCCGGCGCGTTCGACGATGCGACGGATCAGCGAGTAGCCGTTCGAGTGCGCGCCGGAAGCGGAGATGCCGATGATCGCGTCGCCGGCATTGATGCGCGTGCCATCGATCAAGGCAAGTTTCTCTACCGCACCGACACAGAAACCGGCGAGATCATATTCGCCGGGCGGATACATGCTCGGCATCTCGGCGGTTTCGCCGCCAATCAAGGCGCAGCCGGCGAGCTCGCAGCCTCTGGCAATGCCGCCGACCACGGCAACCGTGGTATCGACATCGAGTTTGCCGGTGGCGAAATAGTCGAGGAAAAACAGCGGCTCGGCGCCCTGGACGAGCACATCGTTGACGCACATGCCGACCAGATCGATACCAATCGTATCGTGACGATCGAGGACCTGGGCCAGTTTGAGCTTGGTGCCGACGCCATCGGTGCCCGAAACCAGAACCGGTTCGCGATAGCGGCCACCCAGTTCGAACAATGCGCCGAAGCCGCCGAGGCCGGACATCACTTCCTTGCGGAATGTGCGTGCGACCAGCGGTTTGATCCGCTCGACGACAGCATTGCCGGCATCGATATCGACGCCAGCGGCGCGGTAAGTTAGGGCCTCGTTCTCGTTCGACATGGGCAGAGCCGGATACGCGGGGCCGCGCATCATATCAGCCCGGATGGACGGGGAAGCAGGCGTTCGGGCAGACTTGTCGACATTCCAGCCGGGTCAGGGACTACCGATATGCATGCCTCCTCCATCGGCGTTTCAACGCTTGCTGAACCAATCCTGCCCTCCGCGCGTGGTACGAGCAATTCTGAAACGGATGTGTCGCGTATTCGCTCCGGTGGCTCGCGTCCGGATCAGCGCCGCCGGTTCGGCATCCTGGGTGTCCTGCTGCTGGTCTCGACCCTGATGGCGGCCACCGCCATCGCCGCCCCGAGTACCTATACCGGCGAAGCGCCGGTTGCCAATCAATCGGAAGGCGCGCGTGCCGGTGCCTTGAAGACTGCGCTGGCTGAAGTCGTCATACGGCTCAGCGGCGATCCGGGCATTCTCGCCCGCAGCGAAGTCGCCAAAGCGGTTGCTGGCGCCGAAAAGCTGGTCCTGCAGTATCGCTATCGACGCGACAACGTGACCGACGGGGTCAGCGGCACGCCCACTTCAAAACTCGTGCTGGTGGCGGAGTTCGACAGTACGGCGGTGGACCGCATGCTGGCCAGCCTGGGCCTGGCTGGTGCCGGATCGAGTGTCGCCATTGACACGACGCCGGTCGAGAAGCGGATCTGGCTGAGCGGTATCCATTCCGCCGCCGATTACGCGCGGGCACGCGGGTATCTGAACCGTCAATCGCTGGTGCGCTTGTCATGGCCGATCGAGGCGCGTGGCGACGGTATCCTCGTGCGCCTCGTGCTGGCTGGCGATTTCAATCGCTGGCTGGATCTGGTTGTCGCGGACAACGTGCTGCAGGTGAACAGTGCGAGTCCCCCCGTCCAGGGCATCGATGCGACTCTCGCCCTGAGCCGCTGACCGAATCCCCGACATGTGGCGTCATCTGCCCAATGTGATCACAGCGATGCGCATGGCCCTGGTCTGGCCGGTGTTCTGGTTGATCTCACGTGGGGACTTCGGGCTCGCCCTGCTGCTGGCCGCGATCGCCGGGATCAGTGACGCCGCCGATGGCTGGCTGGCCAAACATTTCAGCTGGCAATCACGTCTCGGTGGTTTGCTTGATCCGCTTGCCGACAAGCTCTTGCTGCTTGCCGCGTTCAGCGCCTTGACCTCCATTGCCGCCGTGCCGCTCTGGTTGTTTGTGCTGGTCATCGGCCGCGATCTCGTGATCGTTTGCGGGGCAATCACGTATCACAACCTGATCGGCCCGTTTGACGCGCAGCCGACCCGGTTGTCCAAGTTGACCACGGTTGTGCAAATCGTGTTCGTGCTGACCGAACTCCTGCGCCTCGCCTGGGTGCCGCAATTGCCTGGACACACCGCACTGCTCATCGTGACCGCGCTGCTGACCTTGGCCAGCGGTCTAAACTATGTGCTGATCTGGTCGCAGCGTGCGCGCCGGGAACTTGCCGAACGCCGGCACCTCAAGGAATCTACGCATGGCCGCTAATCTCGATATCCGTCTCAAGTGGCTGATTCTGGTCGCTTTGCTTGGATGGGTGCTGTACCTGATGGGGCCGGCATTGACGCCGTTCGTGATTGCCGGACTGTTTGCCTATCTGTTCAATCCGATTGTGGAGAAGCTCGAGCGCCACGGCATCGGGCGCAATCTCGGGGTCAGCCTGGTGTTCCTGATCCTGAGTCTGGTGCTGGTCACGATTTTCCTCGTGCTGATTCCTTTCATTGACCTCCAGGTGACGCGTTTCATCGAACAGTTGCCGCGCTGGACGGCTTGGGCGCGCGATGTCGCGACGCCGTGGATCGCGCAGCACTTTGGCGTCAGTCTCGACAGTGTCGACAGCGAGGGCCTGGTCAGCATGCTGCAGGGCCACTGGAAGGAGGCTGGCGGTTTCGCAACCAAGCTGCTGGCTGGGGTTTCCAAATCCGGCTTCGCGATCGTCGCCTGGCTGCTCAACCTGGTCATCGTGCCGGTTGCGGCGTTCTATCTTTTGCGCGACTGGAACATCGTGGTCGAGCGCATTCATGCGCTGGTGCCGCGCTCGATCGAACCGGTCGTGAACCGACTGGCCCATGAGTCCGATCAGACCCTCGGTGGTTTCCTGCGCGGTCAGCTCAGCGTGATGATCATTCTCGGCACGCTGTACGGCATTGGGCTGTGGTCGGTCGGTATCAGCGTCGGACCCTTGATCGGCATGGTTGCCGGACTGATCAGCTTCGTGCCGTATCTCGGCGCGATCGTCGGCGTCAGCATGGGTGTGGTTGCCGCGCTCGTGCAATATCAGGACAGCTACCATGTCCTCCTGGTTGCCATCGTCTTCATCATTGGCCAGTTGCTTGAAGGCTACGTGCTCGTGCCGAAACTGGTCGGTGACAAGATCGGCCTGCATCCGGTCGCGGTGATGTTTGCGATCCTCGCCGGAGGCGAACTGTTTGGTTTTGTCGGCGTGCTGCTGGCCTTGCCGATCGCGGCGGTGGCCATGGTCTTGCTGCGTTATGCCTACGAACGCTACACGCAGAGCGAGATGTACCAGGAGACCGATGCCGACTCGGTCATGGTTGCTGGCGATGGAGTGACAGATACGCCCAATGAAAGCGCGATCATCATTGTCTCGAGCGTGCCTGCGCCGACGCCGGATTCCAGCGCCAGCCCATGAGTGCACAGATACCGCTGGCCCTGCGTTGGCCGGCGCATCAACGCTTCGCGTCCTTCGTGGCCGGCAGCAATGCAGCCGGGATCGACATGCTGCGCGAAGCCGCGCGAGGCGATGGCATCGCAGGTGTCTTCCTTGCCGGCGTTCACGGCAGTGGCAAGACCCATCTGCTGATTTCAGTGTGTGCCGAAGCCGCCGCAGCCGGGCGTAGCGCGCAATATCTCGACCTGGCTCGGCTTGGCGCGGAGCCGGGCGAGGCCATTCGACGGTTTGCTGGAAATGATCTGCTCGCAATCGACAATGTCGATGCGATCACCGGTCTGGGTGCCGCCGAGCATGCCTTGTTCGATCTCTACAACCGTTGCCGTGCCGAAGGCACGACGATGGTATTTGCAGCCAGCGAACCGCCGACCGCGCTGGCACTGGAACTGCCTGATCTGATCTCGCGCCTGTCGGCGTGCACGCAGTGGCAGATCCGTCCACTCGATGAGGTGGTGCGGCGCCAGATTGTGCGTGATCTGGCCGGCGCGCGCGGGCTTGAACTTGATGACGCGGTACTCGACTGGCTGTTCACGCGGCGTGCGCGTGATCTCGGCACCCTGGTCAGCCTGCTCGATCGCATCGACCAGGCCGCGTTAGCCGCACAACGCCGTGTCACGGTGCCGTTTCTGCGCAATCTGTTTCCGAATTCCGCAAGCTGAATCGTGTTCAGTGATTGCGCAGTCGCCGGTCCAGATCGGCGAGTCGCTGCGGCGTGCCGACATCGATCCAGTCGCCAGCAAAGAATTCGCCGCTGACCTGATGCCGGTGCATTGCCGCACGCAGCAATGGCGCAAGCGGGAATCGAGCCGGCGTCTGGCTGGCGCCGGCATGCCGATCCATGATCGAGCGCCAGTCATCGAACAGCGCCGCCCGAAAGATGCCGACACCGGAATAGGTCAGTCGTGCAGGGCCGCTGTCGATCAGATAGCCGTCCGATTCCAGGGCGAAATCACCGTGGGCGACGTGTGCCGGATTGATCACCATGACCAGATGGGCAAGGCTGGCGGGCACATGCGACAAGCGTGAAAAATCGAGGTCGGTCCAGATGTCGCCATTGACCAGCAGGAACGGTTCATCGCCCAGCCGATCGAGCGCGTTGAGCATGCCGCCGCCGGTTTCAAGTGCAATCGGCCCTTCGTCGATGTAGTCAATGTGCAGATTCCAGCGACTGCCATCGCCGAGTGTTGATGGAAATTGGGCGGCGAGGTACGAGGTATTGATGACGACCCGGGTGATTCCCGCCGCGGCGAGTTTTTCAAGGTGCCATTCAATCAGGCGCTTGCCGCCGACTTCCAGCAGCGGCTTGGCGGTCGAATCAGTCAGCGGCCGCATGCGTTCGCCGCGACCAGCCGCAAAGACCATTGCGTGA
>JBDTCQ010000129.1:0-3896 GCA_039923515.1 Dokdonella sp. | reverse complement strand
GCAGCAGGCGGTTTTGGCGCAAGGCCGCCGAGAGGATCGCGGCGATGGCAAGGCCATAGACGAGGATCTGAATAAACAGCATTACCCGCCAGAATCCACCCTGTTGTGCCAATGCGGCATTGCTGAGCAGGGCCACGAGCATCATCAACGGCACGAGCAGGCGCATTAGCTTGTGGCAAACCATTTGCAGGAACAGGGGATTCCGCCATGGCACGAGGAACCTCGGGTGTTGCACAAACAACTGGAAATTCCCCGCCAGGGTGCGCACCTTGCGCCGTTTCTCGTCGGCAGCAGCGTTCGATGGGCGATCCCAGGCGATTGCGCGCTGGTCGACCACGACGCGCTGGCCCTGGCTGACCACGTTCATTGGAATCAACACATCATCGAGGATGGTGGAATCGGGAATTGGCTGCCAAAGCCTGCGACGCAGGGCATACAGCGCACCACTGACACCGACCACGGAGGCGAACGCGGCTTCCTGCTGGCGGATGAATTTCTCATAGCGCCAGTAGGCATCGACGCCTTCGCCGAAGTCGCTGATTTCGTCGCTGCGAAATGACAGTTCCCCGCTGACCGCACCGACTGCCTCATCGGCAAAATTCTCGAGCAGATGAGCGACCGCATCGGTCTCCAGAGTCTGGCGCACATCGCAGAACACGAGGAATTCATCAGCGCTGGCGGCGACCGCATCATTCAGGCAAGCGGCCTTGCCACGCCGCTCGGCGAACGCGAGCAGGCGCACTCCGTCCGCCGCGAATTCCTCGACAATCGCATGCGTGCGATCGTCACTGCCATCGGAGACGACGAGCAGGTGCCGCAAGCTGCGCGGGTGGCTCTGCGCGAGGCAGTTGCGGATCTTCCCGGCGATCCGCACCTCCTCGTTGAACGCAACCATGATGAGCGTGACGCCAACCTCCCGCGCCGACCGATCAACCGGGCGCGGGCGCAAGCGGGCGAGCACGGCCATCAGCAGCGGATAGCCGGCATAGGTGAAAACGATTCCGCAGGCGCAGAGGAAAAACAGTGTGGCGAGCATGATCCTGAGTCGTCCGGCCGCGTCAGTTCGCTGCCGCGCGCGACGCATAGGCCGGGCGCGGGATCAGATGGTCGCGATACTGTCCGGGATCACCGCTGCAGCCCGCCTCGGCGGCCTTGACGATGTTGTACATCTCGCGCGCACTGACGTAGTGCAGCTTCCAGTCCTTGCCATCGTTGTAGCGGCTTTCCAGATGACTGAATGCCGTCTCCATCGGCGCACCCAGCAAGGTATCCAGATCGCACTCCTGGGTGCCGTGGGTGTGGATCTTGATGAAGGTCCATTCCGGGCGCCCTTCGACATGGATGCCGGTGTCGACCCAGGCATCGATGCGATCGGGGCTGGGTGGACTGACCGCACGGATGTCCGAATTCTCGATGCGCGGAATCAAGCCGAATTTTCGGCTGCGCCAGCGGAAACCCAAGGGTCCCTGGATGATCATCAGGTCACCGCTCGGCGTGCCATTGACGCGGACGCGCACACCCTTGTCGTGTGACTTGGGTCGGGCCGGATCGTCGGTCGCGTAATAGATGCGGTTGACCGTGCTCGGCTGGCAGGGATCCGGTGCGGCAGGAAACGTGAAATCGGCGTAACAGCCTTCCTCGCGCAGGATGATCAACTCGTTGTTGATGCCACAGCCGAATCCGGTGGGATGGCTGTTGTCCAGTGCCCAGTTGCCATGGATGAAGGCCCAGCGCGGCTGTCCGCTTACGGGATCACGCGGTAGCGCATCGTGGCGTTCGGCGAGCATTTCGGTAAAGCCGCGCAGGGTCGCGCGCAGGTTTTCCTCAGTGTCCTTGTCGTGGTGCAGATGGATCTCGATCTCGCCAAGCTGCATCCGACACATCTCGACCAGGGCATCGAGGTGCTCCGGCCGGTACTCCTCCTCGGGGAAGAAGAAGGTATGCACCGGCGGGCGACCGTCGGCATCGCGATGCTTCGCACAGAGATTCGGGTAATCCTCGCGCCAGCGCGCCACGCGCGCGCACTCGATCGCGTAGCCCGGATTGCCCCAACCGGGCTCGTAGTGATCGACAAAGCAGAACATCAGATGCCGGGTGACGCCGTCAGGTGGCGGACTGCCGCGCCAATCCTGGCGCAGCCATCCAAGCAACCAGCCGCTGACATTGCGTTTGCGCATCTGCTGCACGACCGCAGCCGCCGCAGCAAGCAGGATGATGGCCAACACGATCAGGATTATGCTCATGGATTGAACCGGCTACGCAAAGTTGGAGGGGCGAACGAGGCCGCTCAGGCCACAAAGGCATTCTGATAGCGGACGATCAGGTAGATGACAATGATGCTGATGAACATCACGCGGATGGTTGAGCCGATCCAGGGCACATCGGGCGCTTGTGTTTCGACCTTGTCATTCCAGGTCTTCTGCGCGCAATGCCAACTGGCGATGCACAGGCCGAGCAGGACATACAGAGTGGGCTGGTAAGTGCGCGAGAGAAACAGTGCGCAGGTCAGGAATCCCAGCAGGGACAGGCGCAGGAGGACTGCCCAGCGCCTTTCGGGACTGTTCACCGGTGACAGTTCCGCCGCCTGGCCCATCTCCTTGAGGGAAAGCACGATCATGCCGACCCAGAAGAAGTAGCCGAACAGACCCAGCTCGGCAAAGCAGAGCACGAATGAGTTGTGGGCCGTGTAGTAGAAGTGTTCGGTGAAGTTGCCAAAGCCGACGCCGAAAACCGGGTGCGCACCGAGCATGACCAAGCCTTCGCTCCACGCGGCGATACGTCCACCAGCCGAGGCCTCGCCGGACGAAAAGCTGCGGCCTCCGGTGAATCCGAGCACCGCAACCGCCACACCAAACAGCGCCAGCAAGATGCCGGCACGCACTCCTCCCAGCTTGCGCATCAGACCGAACAGCATGATGACACCAAGGCCAAGGATGGCGCCCCGTGAGTGAGTCAGATAACTGGCATAAATGAGCAGGGCGCACGGCACCCAGATCCGCACCAGATTGCGCACGGAGCGTCGACGCAACCAGGCACCCATGAGCATTGGCAGGACCATGACGATCGCCTGCGAGAAGTCGTTCGGATCACTCAGGAACCCCCAGCTGTGGATACGCCACAGCGTTGTGCCTGAATCATCATCGGCGGGTATGACATCGCTGGGGACAACGGCGAGTTCGTCCGTGACCTGGCCGTGCTCGGCCACGACAAGGTCGTCGCGCATGAATCCATCGTGGTAGGCGGCGATGCCGGCAACCGAGAGCAAAACCATGCACAACACCAGCAAGCCGCAGGCTATGCGCAGGCGCTCGATGCTGGTCACGACGAGAATCGTGACCACGAACAACAAGGTGGGAGCACTGAACTCGATCAGGGCCGGCACCGCCCCTCCGGCCCAGCCGGTGGCGACACGCGAAAGTACAATCGCGGTCATGAGCGCGCCGAGCAGGAGCAGATGGCGTGCCCGCGCAGCCATGACGCCCGTGCGCACGGCATCGAAGATTGAAAAGGCGAGGACAATCAGGGAAAAAACCAGCACCGGCCGATACTCGGCAAGTTCCGGCGCAAAAGCTTCAATCGGATGAAGAAAAGTCAGCGCGAGCAGAACCAGGTACGACGTGAAGATCATGGGGGCGGCAGGACATCGGCGGATGGGGGCGGCAACTTCGCGCCAGCCGGTGGCTTGCCGAATTTTTCCTTGAGCGCCAGAAACGGGCGCTCGACAAGAAAATAGGAGGCGCCGGCTGCGGCAAACGCGAGCACGATATTTTGCGGGAACGCAGTAAACCAGCTGGTTCCGCGAAAGTACAGGAATGGTTCCTGCCAGAGGTAGAGCGAATAACTGAGCACGCCGAGGGCAATCAGGGGCCGCGTGTTGAGCACGCGGCCGGCCAGCC
>JBDTCQ010000128.1:0-4186 GCA_039923515.1 Dokdonella sp. | reverse complement strand
GTGGCTGGTACTCCAGACCAGTTCGACCGCGCGTCGGCTGAAACGGAACGCGCCAAGGAAACTCCGTGCCATCTCCGGTTTACTGGTTGCGCTGGCGGACGTGTGTGGACTCATCGGCTTGGGCCGTCCCATCGATCTTTGCAAGGCACAGCATATGGGGACGATTCGGGCGAGTGAAAGCGCGCGAGCCGCCAAGGCAGAAGCGACTCCCTGCGATCGGTGACAGCGGCCCTCGGCCTCGGCTAATGTCGAGCCCACCATCCTTTTTCCATAGCCTATCCGGAGTATCGCCTCGTGAACGAACCGACCAAGCTGTCCCGTCTGCTGCTGTTTTCATTGGCCGTCGCACTGGCTGGCTGTGGCAACTCCGACCCCCAGCAACCAACTGCCACAGCGCCCACGGCCGACAGCAAGCCGGTGCAGACGGCGACACCTGCTCCAGCCGCAAAAGCCGCGACCAGCGATGTCTCCCGGGAACGTGTGTTGAGAGCGATAACCTGCCAGAACGTGCTTAGCCAGGCTATCGGCACCAAAATGGCGAATGCCGATACCGGCTTGCCACCCGACCTCGAAGCACGGCTGAAAGTCAGTGCCGCCGCTCCATGGGACACATTCGCCGTAGAACATGCGCCGGCGGCTGGGATCAAGAATGAGGACCGCCCGGCGCTCATCGTGTCGCTCAACAAGCCCTCGAGGACCGCAGAAGATCGTCAGCACACGGTCGACATCGTTCGTGACTGCCTCGACAACGAACCCTGAGCGGCAAGCGGGCCAACCGCCGAGCCTGATCGCGATCCATCAGTCGAAGGCGATGTTGTCGCGCTATTCTTGAAAGGCGATCCACCGCTCAGGCAATACGATCTGCGATCCCGCATCAACCCGTTCGACAACGCGGGCATGGAATGACGGCAAGCGAATCTGGAGAACATCGTGATGGCCAGAAGCAAGCAAGATGATCCCGCCGACCTCGACCTGTCACCGGCCGAGATGCAGGCGATGGGCGAGAGTGTGCTGGCGCGCGTGGTGGCTCATCTCATCGCCCTGCATGACATGCCGAGTTGTGGCGACTTCACCGATATCGAGGCCGTGTGCCGTTCGATGCGCGAGAACGTGCCGGAGCAGGGCGTGGCTCTGGAGGCGTTACTCGATCCCCTGTTTGACGAATGGATCCCACGCTCGTTCACAACACCGGGCCCAGGTTACTTTGCCTACATCCCGGGCGGCGGCATTTATCCGGCCGCGCTCGCTGATTTGATCGCCAACACAACCAACCGCTACACCGGCATCTGGCAGGCGGCGCCGGCACTTGTCCAACTGGAATCCAACACGCTCGACTGGCTGCGTGACTGGATGCAGTTTCCCGCCGAGGCGCGTGGGTTGTTCACCACCGGTGGCTCGATGGCGATGTTCAACGCAATTGCCTGTGCCCGCGAGAAACGGCTCGGCACCGATATCCGTGCAGGCACGTTGTATGTGTCCTCGCAATCGCACCACTGCATCGCGAAAGCAGCCAAGCTTGCCGGGATTGCGCATGATCGGGTTCGCGTCATTGGCGTAGACGACCAGTTCCGCCTGCGCGTGGATGAGCTCGAACAAGCCATTGCTGCCGACCGCGCGTTAGGACTCAAACCCTTCATGGTGTTCTCCACCGCCGGCACCACCAACACCGGCGCGGTCGATCCAATCAACGCGATAGCTGACCTCGCCGCACGCGAGCAGTTGTGGCATCACGTTGACGGCGCCTATGGTGGCTTTTTCCACATGGTGCCCGAACTGCGACCTCTGCTGGCCGGACTTCCGCGCGCCGATTCGCTCACCCTCGATCCACACAAAGGCATGTTCATGCCGTATGGCACCGGTGCCTTGCTGGTGCGCGATGGCGAGGCATTGCGCGCACTGCATTCATCCACCGCCGGCTATCTGCCGGACAACCAGAGCGAGTTCTACGATCCCGCTCAATACGGCCCGGATTTGTCGCGAGGGTTTCCCGGATTGCGCATCTGGCTGACCGTGAAATTCTTCGGCGCCGCTCGCTACCGCGCCGCACTTGCCGAGAAGCGTGAACTGGCAGTCTGGGCGGCGGAGCAAGTCACACGAATTCCCGGCATCGTCATGGATGCCGCGCCGCAGCTCTCGCTGTTCGCCTTTCATCTGGAGCATCCAGCGCTGGCCACGCTCGAAGCGCAAAACGACGCCACCCGCGCCCTGATGGAACGCGTTACCGCCCGCGGTCAGGTCATGCTGACCGGCGCCACGGTTGGCGAGCGCTTCCTCGGCCGCGTCTGCGTGCTGAGCTTCCGCACCCGTCGCGCGGAAATGGAGCTATGCGTGCAACAGTTGGCCGAAGTAAGCGCACTTCTGCTTGCTGAGTCGAGGCAGGGTGGTGCCGCGATCAATGCCTGAAGTGAAGTTGGCAAACCGACTGTCGCACTGGGCTCGTGAAGATCCTCCGTTCGCCGTCAAGCGATTTTCGCGGGTTTTGCAGGTTGGCGCTGAGCGAAAGCGAAGCCCAACACCCCTCAAGCCCCAAGCCACTCGCAATCCCGACCCACCACGCAGCGTTGGGCTTCGCCTTCGGCTCAGCGCCAACCTACATTGTTGCGTAACGTTTCGCCGCAACTTGCGAAGTTGACTAACGTGCAAGCTGTCGTAGGGTGGAACCCGCGAAGTGGATTCCGCCGCAAGGGTTCCATAGTATCAATGACTCCATGCTCGCGATCGGCGGAATCACCTGCGGTGGTTCCGCCCTACCGAACAGCATTACGATAGAAGCACTGTTGATAGGAGCAATCCTCAGCTGTGAGTAATGTCAGCATTTGTACTTAAAACATTAATATAACGGCCGCAGGAAGGCGAACGAGAAGTCAGGGCGAAGCACTCATCCGACCCCTTTACCTTCCGATTGCACAGTGCGCAGATTCACATAGCCACGGCGCTGCCAATCGAGTAGTTGGGGCATGTCGATGGGGCGTCGATTGACCAGCTTGAGGCGGCCACTGTCGGTCAGCTCGATCTTTTCGATACGGCGGCGACCGCTGTTCTTGGCGTGATAAAGCGCAGCATCCGCCCAGCGGATCGCATCAATCAGTGGCGCCTGCCAGCCAGCGTTGAGCGGAAAGTGAACCTCACCACCAGAGACCCGGATCGGAATGGTTTGTCCGTGCCAAGGCACGGGCGTGTTCTCGACCTCGGCCAGCAAGCGCAGCACGTCGCGCACCAATGACTCGTCGTTGCGATGCTTGAAGATGAGCAGAAATTCCTCGCCGCCCCATCGATAGATCTCATCGTCCTTGGTCATCACGCGTCGAATCCGTTCAACCATCGCCTTCAGCACGGCATCACCCGCTTCATGGCCATGCTGATCATTGATCGCCTTGAAGTGATCAATATCGAGCAATAGCAGATCACACTCTATTGCCAGCGGTGGTCTGGACCGAGGCTCCTGTGCGTGTTGGCGCTGAAACTGGTAGCGGCTGGAGGCGCCGGTCAACGCGTCCAGGCGGACCATTGCGGAGAGTCGATCACGCTCCTTGCGCGCACGCCGGATGGCGCGAAACAGCAAGACGCTGATACTGATCGCGAACAGAGCCAGGACCAGAGCCAGTATCTTGCCGAGCCGCTCAGCGCGCAGGCTCTGCTCCTGGATGCGATTTTCGCTCGATAGCGTCTCGATTTGATGTTCGAGTGTCTGTGCGCTGTGGCGCGCCTCGACTTCGGCGAGGGCGCGTCCACGCTCATTCTGGAAAAGCTGCGACCAGAGTTGCTGACGACGATCCATCAAGCGAACGGCATGAGCGTACTGTTGCTTCCCGCGCAACATGCTGATCTCGCGATCGAGACCTTCGAGCACATCGATCATCTGTCCCTTGGCCTGAAAATGATCGATCGCCTTGTCCATCAAGGCAATTCCGGGATCGAACTTGTCGAGTTGGATCTGCGCCTGGCCGCGCAGCAGCCACGATTTGGCCAGGTAGTAAGAGCTTTCACTTTGGCTGGCGATGGCCTCAATCTGATCGATAGCCTCGATTGCACGCTCCGGTTGAGCTGCGCTCAGCAGGATCTCCGCATGCAGGGTGCCAAGCCGGAGTTTGGTGAAAGTCGAGTCATCGGATCGAGCAAGCTCTTCAACCTGTGCGAAGGCCGCCTCGGCATCGGCCAGTCGATTCATCTTCATCAATGCCACAAC
>JBDTCQ010000127.1:0-2523 GCA_039923515.1 Dokdonella sp. | reverse complement strand
GCATGTTCAGTCACATCATGGTGGGAACGAACGATATCGGACGATCGCGGCATTTTTATGATGCGGTGCTGGGCGTGCTCGGTGCGGGCGAACCGATGTGCAATAGCGCTAATACGGGACAGGCGCGGCTCTTCTACCGTCATGGCGGCGGTACCTTCTGTGTCAGCGAACCCATCAACGGCGAAGCCGCATCGTTTGCGAACGGCGGCACGATCGACTTCAAGTGCGACTCATTGGAACAAGTGCAGCAGTTCCATGATGCGGCGGTCGCGCATGGCGGCAATTCGATCGAGGGCGCGCCCGGGCTGCGAACAACACCGATGGGCGGGATGCACCTGGCGTATGTGCGTGACCCCGACGGCCACAAGTTATGCGCAATGCATTGGGTCGGTTAGTTCCAACTATCATCGCTTCATGGCCAAATTACTCCTGAACCTGCGCAACGTTCCCGACGACGAGGCCGATGACGTGCGCGCGATGCTCAACGCACACAGCATCGTTTTTTACGAAACGACGCCCAGCATGTGGGGTGTTTCGACAGGCGGCATCTGGGTCACCGAAGACGCCGCTTTCGCGGCGACAAAGCGGTTGATGGAGGACTACCAGCAGCAGCGCGGCACTCGGGTGAGGGATGAATATGCGGCTGCCAAGCGCGAAGGCACCGCGGAGACGTTTGGGATGGTGCTGCGCGCCCAACCTGGGCGGGTCTTGCTGCTGGGCCTGGCGATCCTGTTCGTGCTGGGCCTCATGGCGCTTCCGGCGTTCCTGTTGCGCGGGTAACGTGCCTGCAGGGTTATCGCTGATCCAATTCGTGGTGGATCAGCACCACGCATTGCGAGGCAAACAGCATCGTCGGTCCCAACGAGATCTTTTTTGCACCCATGCGTTCGAGGCTGGGCAGTATCTTCTTCGGCATCGGGATATGGTCGGTCAGCAGGAAACAGGGGTTGCCTGCGAACGCCTGCTCGCGTATCGAGGTGCCTTTCCTGTCCATTACGAATAGTTGATGATCCTCGGCCAGTTCCTGTGCCAGTCGCTCGAAACTCAAGGTACGCACCGTCACTCCAGATTCCACTGGCCGGGAATCTTCCTTGCCCATCCCGCGCGACGCATCCAGTGCCTTGGCGATCTTGCCGAGTAACGCCTGCTCATGAAAACCGCCGATGTCATGCATGGCGTTCGTGTCAAAGCGAATGGTCCTCGAAAAATCCTGCGTGCTTTCCAGCACCAGATAGACGGTCACGTCCGCACGATGCGATTGGGCCACGAAGATCGCGTTCATCAGCGTGTGCGCCAGGATTTCGGCATGCGCCTCCTGGCCGACCGACGCCAACAGCTTCTGGCTATCCGTGGGTGCCGCCCGCGCTCTGAGTACAAAGGTTCGCATGGGTGTCCTGGTCGATGGATTGTCGGCGAGTCGCATGTGGCATGTCGCGCGCTACAAAGACGACTCCTCATTATTTGCCTTGCGCAGCAAGTAATACAGCAACGGAATTACCACCAACGTCAGCACGGTGGAGACGAGGATGCCGAAGATCAGCGAGATGGCGAGGCCGTTGAAGATGGGGTCGTCGAGGATGAAGAATGCGCCGATCATTGCAGCCAGCCCGGTCAGGGCAATCGGGCGGGCGCGTACAGCGCAGGCTTCCACCACGGCATCTTCAAGGCTCAGACCAGCCGCGATCGAGTGGTTGATGAAATCCACCAGCAGGATCGAGTTGCGCACGATGATGCCCGCAAGCGCGATCATGCCGATCATCGAGGTCGCGGTGAATTGCGCGCCGAGCAGGGCGTGGCCTGGCATCACGCCGATCACGGTCAATGGAATCGGCGCCATGATGACCAGCGGCACCAGATAGCTGCGGAACTGCGCGACCACCAACAGGTAGATCAGGATCATTCCGGCCGCGTAGGCGATGCCCATGTCGCGGAAGGTTTCATAGGTGATCTGCCACTCGCCATCCCACTTGATCGAAAACCCGCTGGTGTCGGCGGGTTGGGCGATGAAGGATTGCGCGATCTTCTGCCCGCCCACGGTGTTGTCATCGAGTTGGCCGACGAGGTTGAACATGCCGTATAGCGGACTGTCGAGGCCACCGGCTTCGTCGCCGGTAACGTACACCACCGGCAGCAGATCCTTGTGGTAAATCGCGCCATCCCACGGCGCGCGTTGCACGCTCACCAGTTCCGATAGAGGCACCAACTGGTTTTGTCCACCGCGCACGCGCAGGGAGAGAAGGCGATCAGTGGTGGCCTGATCGGACGCCGGCAAGCGCAGCCGCACCGGGCGCGCGTATTTGGAGCTGCCGTCGTGGATGTAGGTCGCGTCGAGTCCGGACACCGCTGCCGCGAGTGCATCGGCAATCACCGACTGCGGTACGCCGAGACGGGCGGCGCGGACGCGATCGACCACGATGGTCTCGCGCGGCGCAGCACTCTCGACGCTGCTATCGACATCCACGATGTTCCTGGTCTTCTCGAATCGTTGTTCGAGTGCCAACGCAATCTGCCGGCTGCGCGCGT
>JBDTCQ010000126.1:0-9090 GCA_039923515.1 Dokdonella sp. | reverse complement strand
CGCCTGCTGATCCTCGATCCCGCCAACGGACAATCGCGACAACTGTTTGAGGAATCCGACCCGAACAACGTCACCGCGGAATGGTGGGCGGACTGGTCGCCGGATGGAAAAGGAATTTATTTCATATCGGATCGCGACAACGATTACCACGTCTACTACCAGGCGCTGGTTGGGGGTGATCCCAAGGCGATCACGGCCGGTGGCTGGGCCGTGTTTTCAGCGCGCATTTCACGCACAGACAATGCGCTGTTCGTCGTCAGCAACAAAGGCAATGCCGAATCGCGCCGGGTTCATCGCATTCCGCTTGGTGGCGGTGAGGCCGACCTGCTGACGTCGTCCGAGGGTGCGCATCATCCATCGATCTCTCCCGATGGAAAAACCCTAGCCGACCTTTATTCAAATGATGTCACCCCGCCAGATCTTTACCTGCAATCAACGACAAGCAAGAAGATCAAGCGACAACAGATCACGCATTCGCCATTGCCCGAATTCAATGACTACCGCTGGATCGCGCCGAAGTATGTTGTCTTCCACAACGTCAACGACGACACGCCCGTCCACGCACGATTGACCCTGCCACCGGACTTCGACTCGAGCAAGAAGCATCCAGCCATCCTCGGCTCGGTCTACAGCAATTCGGTGCACAACGAATGGGGTGGACGCATCTACCACCCGACCTGGGGGCTCGATCAGTACCTCGCCCAGCAGGGCTACGTGGTCATGAACGTCGACATTAGCGGAAGCTCAGGCTACGGCAAGGCCTTCCGCCAGCGCATTGGCAAGGACTACGGCGGCGTCGATGTCGATGATCTCTACAGCGCAACGCGCTACCTGATCAGTCAAGTGGATGTCGATCCGAAGCGCGTCGGCATTTGGGGCAGCAGCTATGGCGGCCTGCTTACGACAATGTCGATGTTCCGCTATCCGGATGCTTACGCCGCCGGCGTGGCGGGTGCTCCGGCGACCAATGTGTTCCACGCGATGACCGGTGAAATGCAGACGATGATGGCGCCGCAGGATCACGCGGCGCAGTACGAAAAATCTTCGCCCTATTTGCGTTCGGGCGATCTCAAGGGCCATCTCATGCTGATCCACGGAATGCGCGACTGGATCGTGTTGTATCAGGACACGCTGATCCTCACCGAACGTCTGATCCAGCAAGGCAAGGATGTCGATCTGGTGACCCTGCCGAATGCGCCGCATGGCTGGGATACCGAAGGCCTTGCCCAGACCCGTTACGCCTTTCGCAAACTCGTCGAGCACTTCCGGCGCTATCTCGCGTTGCCGGAGTAAGGGCTCCTTGAAACTCAGTTTGTCTTCAGCGATTCAGGTCAAGTCAATGCGTCAGCCCGGATCGGATCAATAGTCGAATCCGCTTCCAAAAATACGATCAAGATTCACTTCGACCGCCCCGATGTCGCAGGCAGTCGTCTGGCCGCCATTGACCGGGCGCGGCAGACCGCGTGCATCGAGTGATGGACAACCTGCATTCGTACCGTTGTCGATCAGCACGCTGCCGATCGGTGGGTGCAGGGTCGGCACCTTGCCATAGGTCTGGGTCGCCTCGGTGAGACCAAAGGTATTGCCGGGGAACTGTGCCGTCAGCGAGTTCGCTGCGCCGGGCAGAAAGAAGAAGCAGGTGTCATCGCCGGTGAACACCGGACCACCGAGTTGTACGTCAGCCGTTGCCGGCACACACGCCGAGCCTGATAGCGGCTTGGCAAATACGGTGTTGCGCACTTCGCTGAGCGTGGCTCGGTTCAACTCCAGATGCGCGGCGGATGAGCCGAATGAACTCGAGTTGCGCGCAAATGTACTGTTGCGCAACTGGATGGTTGTCGCCGGTCGACCGGTGCGCGTGAGCATGTAGATCGCTCCGGTTCCGAATCCGGTATTTTCGAAAAACGTTCCGTTGGTCACAATCAGGCGGACGCTTTGGCCATCGATGGCTCCGGCTTCGAAGGCCTCGTTCTGGCCGAAGTAGACGCGATCGAGACTGACTGTGCTGTTGGTGCCCTCACCGTAAAGGGCCAGAGCACCGCCGGTGCCGGCCTGACGCGAGCCTGTGGACGGACACGTGGTTGCATTGTTGATGAACTGGACATCTACCAGGGCGGCACTTCCGCCATCCGGAAGATCGAGTGCGAGGGCGCCGCCTGTACCCCCACGGCAGATCGTGGCGTTGGCCGGACTCGCATCCGTGTGGTTGCCGATGAAGCGGGTCGACTCGATCAACACCGATGAACCCGCGGCAAACACCGCACCCCCGCCATTGGACCGATTGACGACACCGCCGTCCGATGAGGCGTTGTTGGTGAAATGGGTTCGGGTCAGGCGCAGGCTTCCATCGGTCCGTATGGCGCCGCCGCCCGCACCTGATGCGGGTGGCCCAGAGCTGAAGCAACTGTCGAACGTCGAATCGAATACGAGCAGGGTTCTCGAGCTTCGGACATCGACACAGCCGCCGCCATCGCTGTTCGCTCCGCCGCGCAGATTCATGTGATCAAAGCGGATCGTCTGGCCGCTGCCACCGCCCACAAACTTGAACATCGGCCAGCCCGCCCCCTCGATGCGCAAATCAGGACTCGCACTGCCATCGACCTCAATGGATTGGCCGACCAGCGCGGGTAAAGGCAAGGTAAGCATGATGGTCGCATTGCCGGGAATCTCGAAGCGGATCGTTTGCAGGCCATTGTTGGCTTGCATCTGGGTAATCGCCCAGCGCAAGGTGCCCGCGCCCCCGTCACCGAGGGTGTTGACGACGAAAGTGTTGTCGGCCAGGCACGATGCGCTGGCGAACAAGCCGACAAGCAGGATGAGGCGGCGCATGGCAGAGCCTTGGCAATGGGAGTTGCTCCCATTACGAAACTCGGCGGGCAAACCCCCAAGCTGCGCGAGACGGTGTCGCAATCGGGATGGGTGCGTCTTGCTGCAGCGCGTCTTGCACTTTCCATACGCTGGCGTACAGACTCCGCCACGGTCCCTTATCGCGGGGAGCTTCGCTGCCAACTGGGGAAAGTCGGCGCGCAGTGCGATTGAGGGATCAATGCAGTTTTTCGTACGGATCAATCCTGTCGTTCAACCCGTGCCTTCCTGGGAGGGAATGCTGTGAATCGAACCCAACTTGCGTCATCGCTGATTGCGATATCGTTTTCTATACCTTTGATGGCTGCGGAGACCGCCGCTGACGTCACCTCATTTGCCAAGCAACTGGCCGGCCCGGCCTCCGAGATCGCAAGCATGCGCGCGCCATCTCCGGTCGACGCCACCATTCATTCGCGGACGGCCCTGCTGCCGGTGCATTTCGGCGATACGGGATCCAGTGAGCGCAGTTGGCAAGCCACGCTGCCGGTCGAAAATGGCAAGCTGCGCTTTCTCGTCTTCGAGCCGGCTGAGACCAGCTGGCAGGTCGATCTGGTCACGGCGTCAGGCCGCGAAGTCTCCGCCGCATCCCAAGCTTCGCGTGTGCTCAATACCGATTTCGGTATCGAGCAGTCGAACGTTCCGGTCACGCGTTACGACTACGACAACCTGCAAGGCGACAACTGGACCCTCAAGTTACGCAGTGCCTCTGCTGCGAAGGACGGATTCATCCTGATAGAAGGGGATGAGGCCACCGAACTCGCCTCCTGGCAAACGCATACCCGTCAACTGGTCGGTCAGCGTCTTGGTCTCACCGCACTGCTGACCACGTCGCTCGATGACAAAGTGCGTGTCGGCAAGACAGCCGGACGCATCAATCAGGCGATTATCCGCGTCACTGGACCGGACAAAATGACAGCAACCTACCCGATGTTCGACGATGGTCGGCATGACGACGGTATTGCCGGCGATGGTTTGTTCGGAGGTGATTTTCCCGCCGACATGGCCGGAGACTACACGGCTCAGGTTGAGGCGCGTGGCATCAACCAGGCTGGAAAAGCATTCGTGCGCACAGCCGAGCACCTGCTACCCGTCGTCGATGTCAGCCTGGAACTGAGCGCATCGCGCGCGGTTGCCGTGGCCAGCGACAACGAACGTCTGTCGATCCGCATACCGGTCACTGCACGTTCGCCCGGCCAGCACTATCGTGCGATTGGCGAGATCTGGGGCACCGATGCGGGCGGCAAGTCTGTCGCAGTCGCCTGGCTCGGCGGCATGGTCACGCCCAGCAACGGCACGCTTGCGCTCGGCTTCGATGAGCGCTGGCTTGCGTTGGCCGCCACCAAGGGGCCGTACGAAATCCGCAATCTGCGCATCGAAGATGCGGACAACTTCATCACCGTGGCTTCAGCGAAACGTCTGCCCCTCAACGTGCCGACCCTGCGCACGCGTGCGCTGGCGTCCGAGATTGTCATCGACGAGCTCATGACGATGGGACCACGGCCCGCGGAATCCAACAACACCACCCAAGGTGTTGGCAAGCGTCTGCTGCTGATCCATGGCTATTGCTCGAATGGTGTCTGGCCCGCTTCGCAGTTCGCCACGTCATCGACCTTCCTTGATGCCAAGCAGAACCGCACCCACGACCAGTTCGCTCAGCTTATCCGCAACTTCGGCGCCACCTGGAACTCGTTCGGCACGGTCTCGCACAGTCAGGGCGGCGCAGCTTCACTGCACCTCTACACCTACTACTGGAGTGGCCTCGACAACGCCACCGGCAGCCGTCTGATGCAATCGGTCGGGACGCCGTACAAAGGCACCAATCTGTCCGGCATCCTCGCCACGCTGGGCAACTGGTTCGGCATTGCCTGTGGTTCCAACGCCAACCTGACCTACAGCGGCGCCGCGGCATGGCTGGCCGGTATACCGAACTCGAACAGGGCCAAGGTCAACTACTACACAACCTCGTTCGCGCTGACCAACTGGTACACCAACGATTACTGCAATTTTGCCACCGACCTCGTCCTCAATGATCCCGAAGACGGCACCACCGAGCAGGTCAACAACCAGCTCTATGGCGGCATCAACCGTGGCCACGTCACCGGTCAATGTCACACCGCGGGTATGCGCGATCCGGCGCAGACCCTCAACGCCAGTCGCAACTCGACAATGAACATCAACGCAGCACGTTAAGCAATACACCCCGAGGCGCAGCGAACGCTGCGCCTCGGCGGTTTGCCACGAAGTCATCTGGCCGCGCTGCGGAATCCCGCGCAAGCGCATGAGCAATCCTTGAATCCATTCAGACCGCCAATGTCGCGCGCTGTATACGCGCTCGCCGCGTTTAACCAATCCTGACGTTGATGTGGCCCCTGTCATGGTTCGGCCGTAGCCGCTGAACTTGCGCTGCGCTGGCCAGTCCAAGCGATGCTCGACCGCCTCCCAGCCCTCCCGGCCGGAAGGCTGGATGAATCAGGACATCAACATGAACATCAATCTGCGTCTGCTTGCTTCACTGATCGGCCTGGCCGCAACAACCGTGTCTGCACAGACGCCCGATGCCACTCCGCTGAACCTCGCGCTGCCGTCCAGTCCGATGGATCAGGCAAATCCTGACGTGGCCAGCGATCCGCCGGGCAGCTATTACGGCGATGTGCCCGGCAAGCAGGAAGCTGCCAGTGGTGTGCAGATGTCGGGTGCCATCAGCACCACGATTGGCTACGCCAAGGGATACGGCACCGGCATCTCGAATTCGGCTGAGCTCAATCTCCTCAAGCAGACCGACGATGGCAAGACGTTTTCACTGCAGCTTCATGTGACCGAGGGTGACGCCCTGCCGTACCAAGGCCGCTATTACCGCCGCGGCTGGTAGCGATCGCGGCGCAATCCACGCGGGAAAATTCCGGCGCGTCGACGGTATCGATTGAAAGCCGCAACTTACCGTTGATTGAGCGCACGCGTGGCATGGGCCAGGGCGTGCGCTGCAATCAATATAAGTAACAATTGGATATAGTTTCTGATCAGCCTGTGGACGTAAACAGCCGATTCACCGGATCCGGCAACGTCGACGAGCAGATCACATTGGTGGCTCCAACCCTGAAGGGGACTTCCAGCCCTGCGCCATGCCTAGCGCTGTTCGCAGCATCGTTGTGAAGAAAAACAGCGTGATTCGAATCCAGGATGCCTCCACCACATTTTCTGCATTGTCTGAGCAATTATGGAGATTTCGCAGAGGTTGAACCGAAGGTATTCGGCTCGCTCAAACCGGGCGCTATGCTTGCGTCGCAGATCGATTGTTCAATCGCTGAACTGATCATGCGCGTCTCCGCAACGGAGGTTGGCCATGCACTCTGGTATTGATTCGTTGATGTCTACGTATTCCGATGGCGAAGAATCGAACGTCCCGATTGTCGTTCGCGCCCTCGATGCACCCGATGGGGCCGCCGGAAAATTTCAAACGTCACGACGTATGGGGTTCTTCAATCCTGCACATTCGCGTTGTGCATCTGCCTGGATGCGATCAACGCTGCTCTCCATCGCTGTGATCTGCAGTTCACCGTCGCTTGCCTACGACACGATCTATTCGGGCGGCTTTGAGGCTGTATCCGATGCGCCGAGGTCCGATGCGGAGGCGGCACGGTTTCTGACCATGGCCACGTTCGGACCGAATGCGGCCGATATCGACCAGTTGAAGCGTCTGGGATATTCGGCCTGGATTGAGCAGCAGCTGTCGTTGCCCACCACCTTGCAACGCCCCTATGTGGAGCAGATCGACGGCAATCCGCAATTGCCCAATCCTGGCCAGAACGACCGACTGCAAGAATGGATGCGCAATGCGATAAATGCACCCGATCAGTTGCGTCAACGCATGGCCTGGGCACTCAGCCAGATCATGGTCGCGACCTTTCAGCAGAGCAAGCTGGCGCAGGATCCGGTAGCGCTTGCCGAGTACTACGACGTCCTCGCGCGCGATTCGGCGGGCTACTTTAATGCCAACGGCACCTATCGCGCGGGGACCTACGAAAACCTGCTCTACGATGTCACCCGAAGTCCCGCCATGGGGAAAATGCTGACCTACCTGCGCAACAAGGCAGGCAATCCGGTGGCCGGCACGCTTCCCGACGAGAACTACGCGCGGGAAGTGATGCAGCTCTTCTCCATCGGTCTGATTCTGCGCAATCAGGATTTCACGCCGATTCTGGATGGCGCTGGCCAACCCATCCCCACTTACGCGCAACCCACGGTTGCCGCTTACGCCCAGGTGTTCACCGGCTGGAGTTATAGCAGCGGCTTCAATTCCAATCCTTACCGAACCAACTGGAGCACGGCGGACTATCTGCCCTTGGTCTGCTACGAGGCCTACCACGACAACAGCAATTCCAAGACCTTGCTGAGTTACACCGGCGACTACAGTGAGGGCTCCAACGCCTTTGTATTGCCGGCCAACAACGGTTGCGACAACGACCTGAACCAGGGCCTGCGGGTCATCGCCAGGCACCCCAATGTTGCGCCGTTCATATCGCGCCAGTTGATCCAGCGATTCACGACGAGCAATCCGACGCCGGCCTATGTCGGTCGCGTCACCCACGTTTTTCGCAACAACGGACAGGGTGTGCGTGGCGATCTCGGTGCCGTCGTTCGCGCAATCCTGCTCGATCCCGAAGCGCGCTTTCCGACGCCCGCGCTTCCCGTTCCCTATGTTTTCGGCAAGATGCGCGAACCGCTGCTCAAGTTGACCGCGCTCTATCGCTACTACGATGCGGCCGCTGCGAATGGCTTGTACGCACTCTCGCCAAGCTCCTACGGCAACTACGACCAAATTCCGCTTGGTGCGCCATCGGTGTTCAACTTCTACCAACCCGATTACCAGCCACCGGGCGAGTTGGCCGAGACCGGCCTGTACGCACCCGAGTTCCAGATCACCAACGCGGGTTCGCTCTTCAACGTCGCCAACAATCTGCGTCTGCGTTCGAATGCCTATTTGGGAAACCCGTCCAATCTGCCCGCTGACGTGGTCGTCGATTTGCGCGGACTCGCCGGACTTGCTGGCGATCCCGCCGCGCTTGTCGCCCAAGTCAACCACGACCTCATGTATGGCGCGATGAGCGCGCACATGCAATCGACATTGACCACCATGGTCCAGCAGTTGTCGGCAGCCGACCCGTATATCCGGGTGAGCGGACTGCTCCAGGTTTTACTGGCCTCGCCAGAATTCGCCATCCAGAAGTGAGGTAAGGAAATGACCACCCACTATTCGCGAAATCGCCGTGACTTCCTCCGTCGTGCGACCTGCGCCGGTCTGGGTATCGCCAGCGCGGGTGCCATGTTCGGCCATCTGCGTCTGATCAATTCTGCCCTGGCCAGCACTGCCGACTGCGCCGCCTATCCGCCGGTCAACGACTACAAGGCGTTGGTCTGCGTCTTTCTCTTCGGTGGCAATGATTCGTTCAACCTGATCGTGCCGCGCGACGCGTCGCGATACGCCACCTACGCGGCCTCGCGCGGAAGCATGGCGATAGCGAACAATCAGCTCCTGCCAATCAACGCCACCGGCATACCGGGCGCAGATCTGTACGGCTTGCACCCCAGTGTTCCGGAACTGGCCAGCCTGTTCGATGCCAATCACGGCGCCTTTGTCGTCAATACCGGCACGCTGCGCCAGCCGACGACCAAGAGTCAGTACCAGACCGCGGGATACCCGCTTCCCCCGCAGCTGTTTTCACACAACGATCAGCAGGATCTCTGGCAATACGGCCAGCCCAACGCCAACGGACGGGTCGGCTGGGGCGGCGAGGCTGCCGATCGTCTGAATGTGCTCAATGTCGGTGCCACGATTCCGATATCGATTTCGCTCTCGGGACAGAATCGTTTCCAAGCGGCCAACACGATTCAGCCCTATGCCATATCGAGCAGCGGTCCGCAGACCCTGAGCGGTTATGGCAATGCCGCCAAGCTCGCCGCATTGCAGGATCTGTTGCAGGTCGCCTACCCGGATCCATTGACGCGCACTTATGCGCAGAACTTCAGCGATGCGATGGACTACTCGACGACCATGCACAATGTGCTTAATGCAACGTCGCCCCTGAACACGCCGTTCCCTGCCGGAAACAATCTGGCGGGTGCGCTGAAGATGATCGCGCAGGTAATCTCCGCGCGGACGGCGCTCAGTGCCAAGCGTCAGATCTTTTTCGTTTCGCTCGGCGGCTTCGATACGCACGATGACATGCT
>JBDTCQ010000125.1:0-11442 GCA_039923515.1 Dokdonella sp. | reverse complement strand
CATCGATGGTGTAAGGCGCAAGTTTCTGTTTGACCGCGACATTTTTCAGGCGCACGTACTTCGGCAAGCCATCCTTGCCAGACGGTGGTGGATCCTCGCCCCGGATCAGTGGTTCCAGATAGCGGCGGGCAGCATCGGTAATGCCGTAGCCATCGCGACTGATGTAGTTCTTGGGCAGTTTTTTCTCGTGGTTGGCGACCTTGCTCAGCGCGGCCGGCTCGATCTTCCAGCGGTACGGTGCATCCGAGGTACGCACGATCACCGGCATCACCGCGTTCTTTCCGGCCAGTGCATATTCGACACCGGCCTTGCCGACGGCATAGGCCTGTTCGACGTCGGTCTTCGAGGCAATGTGCCGGGCTGACCGTTGCAGGTAGTCGGGCAGGGCCCAGTGGTATTTGTAGCCAAGCTTCCGCTTGACCAGTTCAGCGAGCAGCGGGGCGATACCGCCGAGCTGGGCGTGTCCGAACGCATCCCGCGTGCCGACTTCGGAGAGGAACTTGCCATCCTTGTTGCGCACGCCTTCGGAGACGACCACGGTGCACCAGCCGACGCGATCGACGGTGGCTTTGACTCGCGCCAGGAAGGCTTCCTCGTCGAACGGGATTTCGGGGAAGAGGATGATGTGCGGGGCGTCATCGGCGGATTTCCCGGCGAGTCCCGCGGCGGCGGCGATCCAGCCGGCGTGACGGCCCATGACTTCCATGACAAAAACCTTGGTCGAGGATTCGGCCATCGAGGCGACATCGAGACTTGCTTCGAGCACCGAAATCGCCGTGTACTTGGCCACCGAGCCGAATCCCGGGCAGCAGTCGGTCACGGCCAGATCGTTGTCGACGGTCTTCGGCACGCCGATTACCTTGATCGGATAGCCGAGCTGTTGCCCGATCTGCGAAATCTTCAGCGCCGTATCGGCTGAATCGTTGCCACCGTTGTAGAGGAACCAGCGGATGTCGTGGGCGCGCAATACGTCAATCAGGCGCTCGTACTGGGGGCGACTCTGCTCGATCGACTTGAGCTTGAAGCGGCATGAGCCGAACGCGCCCCCGGGGGTGTGACGCAATGCCGCGATCGCGCTCGCCGACTCCTTTGTGGTGTCGATCAACTCTTCGCGCAGCGCGCCAATGATGCCGTTGCGGGCCGCGTAGACGCGGACCTTGTGCTTGCGTGCGGTTTCAATAACGGCACAGGCGCTGGCATTGATGACGGCGGTGACGCCGCCGGACTGCGCATACAGCAGGTTGCCTTGCATCGAGAGGACTCCTTGTTGATCTTTGGATCGGTGGGATTGTTTGACTGCAATGGCTCCAGCAGATAGCTTTACGCCGGGTTTACCTGCTCAAAGTCTAGCGCAGCGTCGTGGAGTTTCCGCACGCGTGCATCATCTCAAGGATCTGTATGCGACTCGTGCTACTCGGCGCGCCCGGCTCGGGCAAAGGTACCCAGGCGGCCAAGCTCCGCGACAGCTTGGGTATTCCGCATGTTTCCACCGGCGATCTCCTGCGCGCCGCAGTCAAGGCCGGTACTGCACTCGGCATGCAGGCCAAGGCTGTGATGGATTCAGGCGGCCTGGTATCCGACGACATCGTGCTCGGCATGCTCGAAGAGCGTGTTGCCCAGGACGATGCCAAGGGGGGATTCATCCTTGATGGCTATCCGCGCAATGTGGCCCAGTGTGCCGCACTTGAAGCGTTGCTTGAGCGTCTTGGCCAACCACTCGATATTGCGGTCAAGCTCGAGGTTCCAAGTGAATTGATTGTCGAGCGCATTGCTGGTCGCGCGGCGGCTGAAGGGCGCGTCGATGACACGCCTGAAACCGTGCGCGCACGTTTGCGGGTGTATGCCGAGCAAACCGCACCGGTTGCCGACCACTTTGCCGAAATCGGAAAGCTGGTGTCGGTTGACGGAGTCGGCGAGCTTGATCAGGTCTTCCAGCGCATCCTCGGCGCATTGCCGACTTGAAGCGGGTGCGTGTCATCCAGGCATCCGCCGGACTTCGGCGAGATGCCAGGTTGAGTGGCCTTGGGTGGCTCACATGAGTAGTCCTCGCTGATGTCGGATTTTGTCGTTCGGATCGCTAACCTTTGCCGCTTCCGCGGGGGTCCACAGGATCTTCCGCACAACCCGAATTTGCTGATTGTCCTGCTTGCCGCCAGTGTCATCCTCGATCTGAGCACGGCAAACCTGCTCGAAATCGGTGACAACGCGCTCGCACGCAGCCTGTTCTCGACTGCGCTGCTGCTGGCTCTTTGCTGGATTGCGCTCGGCATTCGCGGCATGCTCCATCGCTACATCCAGACCGCAATCGCGCTGGTTGCATGTTCAATGGTGTTTTCGGTGCTGATCGTTCCGCTGTCCTGGTTGTTCGGCAAGCCAGCGGGTGCCGAGGCCGTGCTGACACCTTTGCAAACGCTGGTTGCCTGGCTTGGACTCGGCGTCCTCATCTGGAAAATCGCCGTGGATGCATACAATATCCGCCAAGCGATCGATGCGCCGTTCTGGCTTGGGTTCTCGCTGGCGCTGGCCTGGTCGGTCGCCGATTTTTCCCTCAGTCGGATCCTGTTTGCCGCTGCTCAGTGAGCGGGACGGCTGTGAGTGTTCAGCGGGCAATGCGTTTCAGGCAACTTGAATGCCCGGGGTGAAGATCGAACGCTTGTTGACAACGTACCGGGTTCGACCATGCTTGTCCGCTCACCGCTCACCGCTCACCGCTCACCGCTCACCGGAACCCATGAAACTCCATATCCTCGGTATTTGCGGCACCTTCATGGGCGGCATCGCGGCGCTGGCGCGCGAGCTTGGCCACGAGGTCGAAGGCAGTGACAGCAATGTCTATCCGCCGATGAGCACCCAGCTTGAATCGCTTGGGATCGCGCTCAAGGCGAGTTACACGGCCGAAAACATCGCCAGCGACACCGATCAGGTGATCGTCGGCAATGCGCTGTCGCGAGGCAACGCGGCGATCGAACATGTGCTCGATCAACGCCTCGCCTACATCTCCGACCCGCAATGGCTGGGTGAGCAGTTGCTGGGTCCGCGTCGTGTAGTCGCCGTGGCGGGAACGCACGGCAAGACCACGACCACTTCGCTGATCGCCTGGTTGCTTGAGGCGGCCGGCCTCGATCCGGGTTTCCTGATCGGTGGCGTGCCCGGGAATTTTCCGGTTTCGGCTCGGCTTGGTGAAGGCGCGCCGTTTGTCATCGAGGCCGATGAATATGACACCGCGTTTTTCGACAAGCGCTCGAAGTTCGTCCACTACCGCCCCTCGATTGCAATCCTCAACAACCTCGAGTTCGACCACGCCGACATCTTTCCCGACGTCGCGGCGATCCAGCGCCAGTTCCATCACCTCGTTCGCATCATTCCGGGCAATGGTCTGATCATCGTTAATGCCGAGGATGTGCACCTGGCCGAAGCGCTGGCGATGGGTTGCTGGTCACGTGTCGAAAGCTTCGGCATCGATGCCGGCGACTGGCGTGCGCGCCTGATCGAAGCCGACGGTTCGGTGTTCGAAGTCAGGCATCAGGATCGCGTGATCGGCACGGTGCGCTGGCCACTGCTCGGTCGTCACAACGTCATGAACGCATTGGCCGCAATCGCTGCGGCGCGGGCAGTCGGGGAGGATATCGCGGGTTTGCTTCCAGCCTTCGCGGATTTCCTCAGCGTCAAGCGACGCATGGAGCAGATTGCCGAGCACGACGGCATCGTCGTCTATGACGATTTTGCTCATCATCCGACCGCGATCGAGGCGACCCTGGCCGGTCTGCGCGCGAAAGTCGGCAAGGCCCGCATCGTCGTCGCAATCGAGCCGCGCTCCAATTCGATGCGACTCGGTGCACACGCCGCGCAACTGGCGCCGTCGCTGGCGGGCGCCGATCAGGTTTTCCTGCTGCGTCGCCCTGAGCTCCCTTGGGATGCGCAGAAGGTGATCGCCGCGCTGGATGGGCGTGCCCGGGCCGTGGCTGATGTCGATGCGCTGCTCGATGCGCTGCATGCCGATGTTCAACCAGGCGACCACGTCGTTTTCATGTCGAATGGCGGATTCGAATCGGCACCGCGTCGATTCGCGGATCGGCTTGGGCGTTGATCGCGACATGAGCGGATCCGACCTGCCGCTGTTTCCGCTGTCATCGGTGCTGTTTCCGGAAGGGGGCTTGAGTCTGCGCATCTTTGAGCGTCGCTATCTCGATATGATTCGCGACTGCGCACGCAGTGACTCGGGATTTGGCGTTTGTCTGATCCTCGATGGTGGCGAAGTTGGCGAGCCGGCGAGGCCTGCAGCCGTCGGAACTCTTGCGCGCATCGTCGATTTCCACACCGGGGCCGATGGCCTGCTCGGCATCTTCGGCCGTGGCGAGCGCCGATTCCGCGTGCAGCAAACGCTTGTGCGAAACGATGGCTTGATTCATGCGCAGGTCGAATGGTTTGAAGAAGCCGAAGCGCAATCGGTGCCTGCCGAATGCAGCTTGCTCGCGACCATACTCGAGCGATTCCACGAGCAGGCCGGTGGTGAATACGCGCAGATCGAGCGCTCTCGTTATGATGATGCGGACTGGGTCGCCTACCGACTCGCCGAAGCGCTTCCGCTCGAACAGTCAGAGCGGCAATTGCTGTTGCAAATGTCCGACCCGACTGAACGGCTCATCCAATTGATGCACTACCTGCCGCGCTTCCAGAGCGCTTGAAGGAGATCGACATGACCACGCTGAAGGGAAAAACCCTGTTCATCACCGGCGCATCGCGCGGCATCGGACTGGCGATCGCCAGACGTGCGGCGAGGGACGGAGCCAACATCGTGATCGCCGCCAAGAGTGCGGTGGCCAATCCGAAACTGCCGGGCACGATCCATACCACCGCCGCCGAGATCGAAGCGGCGGGTGGGCAGGCATTACCCCTGCAGGTCGACATCCGCGAGGAGGAAAGCGTCAATGCAGCCGTTGCCGCAGCGGTCGATCGATTTGGTGGTATCGACATCCTCGTCAACAACGCCAGCGCGATCTGGTTGCGCGGCACCGCCGACACGCCCATGAAGCGCTATGACCTCATGCACCAGGTCAATGCACGCGGCACCTTCCTGTGCTCGCAGGCCTGCCTGCCCTACCTGAAGCATGCAGCCAATCCGCATATCCTGAATTTGTCACCGCCGCTGTCGATGGATCCAAAATGGTTTGGCCCGCACGTCGCCTATACGATGGCCAAGTACGGCATGAGTATGTGCGTGCTTGGCATGGCCGCCGAATTCCGTGACATTGGTATCGCGGTCAACGCGCTGTGGCCGCGCACCTTGATCGCGACGGATGCGCTGAACATGATACCCGGGGTCAATACCGACAATGCACGCACGCCGGAAATCGTCGCCGATGCCGCGCACGCGATCCTGACCACGCCGAGTCGCGAGCAAACCGGGGGCTTCCTGATCGATGATGAAGTGCTGGCGGCGCAGGGCGTGACGGATTTCGAACGCTACGCGGTTTCGCCCGGAAAGCCCTTGTTGCCCGATCTGTTTCTCGATTAGGCATGGCGCATTCGCGCATATTTGCCCAGAATCAGCGATCTTCCGGGGAGTCCTTCATGTCCATCACCATTCGACTTGCTGCGGGCATTGCCTGCGTTCTTGCTGTCTCCGCCGCTCCCGTTGCCGCAGGCGATCTGCTGATCCACGATGGTTTCGAGACCTGCTGGGTGACGGCGAAAACCAAGCCGCAGTTCCTTGATTCGATACGCACGAGCATCAATGGCACGACGGCCTGCATCGCACCGAGATCGGGAAGCCAGTCCGGTGTGGGTTACACGATCTGCCAGACAACCAATGGCTGCGGTGGAGGCGTCGATGGATGTGCAGTGACCATGCAGGCCGGCACGTTCACCGGCAATTTCGTCACTGGTGCGTTTGCCGGCCCCGGCAGCGCAAGCAATATTGCGATTCCGGTCACGACGACGGTTCTCGGCAACTGCACGATCAACCTGACGGCTGTCAGCCTCGCCTATTCGCTTGACTACCTCATGCAGACGGATGGCACCGATGGCGTCTACAGCGATGATCTGATGCCGCCGGGTGTGAGCATCACCAGCTACGCCACCAGCAACAATTGCAATCCGTTGCTCGCCGGCGTGATCGCAAGCTATGTCCCGCAAGCGATTGCTGCCGCTGAAACGAATGCCGCATTGACCATCGAACCCGACCTGCGCACGGATACGCTGGCGCAGTCAGTGTGCCCGTTGTCGGCACCATGATTAGAATCCCATCGTGCGGGTATCCTCTGAAATTCCAGGCGTGAACGAAACGTCCGAGCTGATCGCCACGGCGCAGGAAAACCTGCTGCCGATCTATCGCCAGCGCGCGCTGATCCTCGATCGCGGCAAGGGCTCGCGCCTCTGGGATCTTGAGGGCAATGAGTACATCGATTTCGCCGCCGGCATCGCGGTCAACGCGCTCGGTCATGGCGATGCGGAGATCCTGGCTGCCTTGCATGATCAGGCGGCGAAGTTGTGGCACACCAGCAATGTGTTCTTTACCGAACCCTCCATTCGGCTTGCCGAAGAACTGGTCACCGCGAGTGGATTCGCCCGCCACGTCTACCTGTGCAATTCGGGGACCGAAGCCAACGAAGCGGCGATCAAGCTGGTGCGCAAACATGCCGCCGAGCAGGGTCGTGCCGAGGATCAGCGCGTGATCCTGAGCTTCGCCGGTTCGTTCCACGGACGCACCCTGGCGGCCGTCACCGCCACCGCACAGCCGAAGTACCACCAAGGTTACGAACCACTGCCAGGCGGATTCCGCTACTCGCCTTTCAACGACATCGCGGCGCTCGATCAGGTGCTGATCGAGGATGTTGCCGGCGTGCTGGTCGAGCCGATCCAGGGCGAGGGCGGCGTGGTACCGACGACGGATGAATTCCTGCGCGCGCTGCGCGAACGTTGCGATGCGATCGGGGCCTTGCTGGTGTTCGACGAAATCCAGTCGGGCATGGGCCGCAGCGGAAAACTCTGGGCGCATCAATGGTCGGGCGTTCAACCCGACGTGATGACCCTGGCCAAGGCGCTCGGTTGCGGTTTTCCGATAGGCGCGATGCTGGTCGGCTCACGCGCCGCGCAGACGATGCAGTTCGGTTCCCACGGCACCACGTTTGGCGGCAATCCACTGGCGGCCGCCGTCGCGCGGGTGGCCTTGCGACGATTGGCTTCGCCGGAAATCGGCACCAATGTCGAGCAGCGATCGCAGCAATTGCGCGAAGGCCTTGAATCCATCGCCAGCGAACTGGGCGTGTTCACGCAGATTCGTGGGCGCGGCCTGATGCTCGGTGCCGTGCTTGCGCCGGCGTGGGCCCAGCGCGGTGGCGAGATCCTCGACGCGGCGGCGGCAGAAGGATTGTTGCTGCTGCAGGCAGGGCCCGAAGTGCTGCGATTCGTGCCTGCGCTCAATATCGAAAATGCGGATATCACGGCCGGTTTGCAGAGATTGCGCTTGGCGCTGGTATCGCTATCCGGCTGAGCGGATGCCGGTGGTTATCCGGCGAGTCGCGACTATTCGAGAGCCTGGGTGAGATCGGCGATCAGGTCATCCGGATGTTCAAGCCCGATCGACAGGCGCAGCAGGTTTTCCGGCGAAGTCGGGTTGGCACCCTCGACCGAAGCGCGATGCTCGATCAGCGACTCGCAGCCACCCAGTGAAGTCGCGTTGGTGAATACCTTGAGTTTGCCCGCCATGGCGATCGCCGCGCTGCGTCCGCCGCGCAATTCAATACTGAGCATGCCGCCAAAATCGCTCATCTGACCCGCCGCAATCGCGTGCCCGAGATGACTGGCCAAGCCCGGATAGTTGACCCGCTCGATGGCCGGATGCGTGGCGAGGAAACCGGCGACAGCACGCGCATTTGCGCAATGCATCGCCATGCGTGCCGGCAATGAGCGGCAGCCGCGCAAGGTCAGCCAGGCGCTGAAAGGCGCGAGCACCGCGCCAGTGATATGCAGGCGATGCGCCACGCGTTCATGCCAATCGGCCGCGTGATTGAACACCAATGCGCCGCCGAGCACATCGCTATGCCCGCCAAAATATTTCGTCGTCGAATGCATGACGATATCGGCACCGAGTTCGAGCGGACGCTGCAGCACCGGCGAGGCAAACGTGTTGTCGCAGACCAGCACGCTGCCATGCGTTTTGGCGATGGCAGCGAGCGCTTGGATGTCGCAGATCTTCATGCGCGGATTCGACGGCGTCTCGGCCCAGATCAGATCGATGCCATCCCGGCACAGATGCTCCAGTGCATCGAGGTTGGCCATGTCGACCGTGCTCACGCGAATGCCGCGTTGTGGCAGAAACTCCGATCCGAGCACACGCAAGCCGGTGTAGCAGTCATCCGGGATCGCGATATGCGAACCGGGCTGCAGCGATTCGAGCAGGCAGCTGATCGCGGCCATTCCGGACGCGAAAGTCAGCGCCGCTGAACCGCCTTCCAGACCGGCAATCGCTGCACACAAGCGGTCATTGGTCGGATTGCCTTCGCGCTGGTATTCGTAGCCAGCGACGCGCTCGGCCGCTGGGCCATGCCGAAATGTGGTGGCGAGATGAATCGGTGGTGTCACCGCACCCGTAGCGGCATCGCATTCACCGCCCGCGTGTACGGCAAGGGTCTCAAGTCGCATGGTTGGATCTCCGCGATCAGGCAGGTGGAGGATTGGATGGGCAATCGTTCGCTGGATCTGCTCGTCTACGCGACCAAGGATTTGAACGCTTCGCGAGCAACCCTGAGCGTATCGGCGATGATCTTCTCGTCATGGGCCATCGACATGAACCCGGCCTCGTAGGCCGAGGGCGCGAGATAGACGCCGTGATCGAGCATGGCCTTGAAGAACCGGTTGAATAGGGCCGTGTCGCACGCCGTTGCTTGCGCATAGGTTTCGATCTTTTCGTTGCTGAAGAACAAGCCGAACATGCCGCCGACTCGCGTGGTCGTGAACGCGATGCCTTCGCCATCGGCGAGCGCTTGCAAACCATCGACCAGCAGTTGCGTGCGACGACTCAGTTCCGCGTGGAATCCCGGCGCCTGGATCAGTTCAAGCATGGCCAGGCCAGCGGCCATCGCCACCGGATTGCCGCTCAGGGTGCCGGCCTGGTAGATCGGCCCGGCGGGTGCGATCTGGTTCATGATTTCGCGCTTGCCGCCGTAGGCGCCCACCGGCACGCCACCACCGATGATCTTGCCGAGCGTGGTCAGATCCGGCGTGATGCCATAATGCGCCTGCGCGCCGCCAAGGGCGACGCGGAACCCGGTCATCACCTCATCGAAAATCAGCAGCGCGCCGTGCTTTGTGCACAAGTTACGCAGATGTTGCAGATAGCCATCCCGAGGCGGAACGCAGTTCATGTTGCCCGGTACCGGTTCGACAATCAGGCCCGCGATGTCACTGCCGACTTCGTCGAACAGGCGCGTTGCGGCATCGAAATCGTTGAACGGCAGGGTCAGGGTCAGATCGGCCAGAGCCTTTGGTACGCCGGGTGAAGTCGGCGTACCAAAGGTCAACGCGCCGGAACCGGCCTTGACCAGGAAAGCATCGGCATGGCCGTGATAGCAGCCTTCGAACTTGACGATGCGCGAACGTCCGGTGAAGCCGCGGGCCAGTCGGATCGCCGACATGGTCGCTTCGGTACCCGAGTTGACCATGCGCGAGACTTCGATCGACGGCACCAACTTGCTGATCGTTTCGGCCATCGTGATCTCGGCCGGGCATGGGGTTCCAAACGACAGTCCGTTGCCGATGGCCTTGGCGACGGCTTCGCGAACGGCAGGATGGTTGTGGCCGGCGATCATCGGTCCCCACGAACCGACATAGTCGATATAGCGCTTGCCTTCGACATCCCAGAGATATGGGCCATCAGCCCGCGCGGTGAAGAATGGCTCGCCACCCACTGACTTGAACGCGCGAACCGGGGAATTGACACCTCCCGGCATTAAGGTCAGGGCACGCTGGAACATTTCGTGATTGGAACTCATGGGTCTCTCGATGAAATCAGAAGAAAAGTCGGCTGAATTGCCGCGCCGCCGATTCGATGTCGGCGGCGTCGGATAGTGACGGTAGGACGGTCACGCAATCCGCACCGGCATCACTCAGCGATGCGGCATTGTCGGCGGTGATGCCGCCAATGGCCACCACCGGGACGCCAAGCGAGTTTGCCGCAAGCAATAGATCCGGCGTTGCACGACCTGCTCGCGGCTTGGTCGGCGAGGGATGCAATGACACGAACGCCACGTGATTCGCACCCGCTGCGATAGCGTGCCGCGCCAGATCCATCGAGTCATAGCAGGAAATGCCGATAACGGCGCCGTCACCGAGGCGTGCGCGCGCCACCGTGATCCCGGCGTCCGCGGCACCGGAATGGACGCCCGCCGCGCCGCATGCGTGTGTCAGCTCCACGTCATCGTTGATGGTCGAGATGGCCGAATGCCTCTTGCACAGCTCGACAATCACCCACGCTTCCGCGCTGCGGCGCACGTGATCGGCCGTCTTGTCGCGGCACTGGACAATTCGAGCGCCACCTATCAGCACAGCTTCGATCGCCTCGCGACAATCGTGGCGGGGACCGTTGCTGATCGCATAAAGGCCTCGAATTTCGTGCACGGTGGCTCCAGGTTTCGACTTTGCGCGACACACGCAAACTGAGACAATGATATGCGCAGCGCGTGCAAGCGCATCCATTTCTCATGCAGAACGACGATGACTCAGGCAGATACACCCTTGCGCACCTTCATGTGCGTTGTTTGCGGCTTTCTTTACAGCGAGGCCGATGGCTGGCCGGATGACGGCATCGAGCCAGGCACTCGTTGGGAAGATGTGCCCGAAACCTGGACATGCCCGGATTGCGGGGTCACCAAATCCGACTTCGAAATGATCGAGATCTGATAGCTGTCAGATCTTCGTAAGTGCTACTGCCCCCGTTTCGCCACAACTCATCCTTGAGCGGGCACGCGTTGTCGTTTCAACGACCGCGTTGTTTGCTTTACTGGCCACCAGTCAAGAAGCGCCAATTTGGCGAAGGTGGTCGAGATGCGAGTCTTTAGTCCGGTGGAAGATGCTCCCTCCAGCGCAAGTATTCCGATGCTGGTCCCTTATCAATGCGGCATTCCGTGTGAGCACGCATTGCGCACTGGCCCTGACCCGGCACGTGCATGGGGTTCGCGGATAGCCCCCAGCGATGGCGACTGGTCGGCTGAGCGCCCGTATCAGTCACCGTTCGACGCGCGTTGAGCCAAGCAAATACAGGCCGCGCGCAAGTCGACGAAAAAAAACTTGTCCAACCCCTTCCGCAAACCTCGAAGTGCGGTTAGGATGCGCGCCCCGCGGACGAGCGGCGATAGAATTGGCGCACGTTCAAGGATGATCGAAACGGTGTTGCGAGGCGGCAAAATAGTTCTCGCGAGGTGTTGACGGTCTGGAAATAGGTTG
>JBDTCQ010000124.1:0-5857 GCA_039923515.1 Dokdonella sp. | reverse complement strand
CTACAAGGATGGGTTGCAGCGCGAGCGTTTCCTGGTGGCGATCGCACTGATTGAAAAGCACTGCGAAATCGCCGAGATGGTTTCACCGACCGATTGGCGCCTGCGTGCGCTCAAGCAGGCGCCGGTGTATCTGACTCCACCGGATGCCGCCGCCGAGCGCGCGATGAATGCGATATTCCATCGCTTCGCGCATGGCATCGAACGTGTCGACTTCAACCTCACGATCAATGATCGGCCCGTGCCGGTGAAGCGTGAAAGCGACGGTGCGATCTGGTTTGATTTCGATGCCATCTGCGATGGCCCGCGCGGTGTCGCTGACTATATTTACCTCGCCCGGTCGTATCACACGGTGCTGATCTCGCGCGTCCCCGAGTTCACTCCGCAGACAGAAGATGCCGCGCAGCGCTTTGTCGAGCTGGTCGATGAGCTTTACGATCATGCGGTCAAACTCGTGCTCTCGGCTGCGGTTCCGATCATCGATCTTTACGATGGCCGCCGTCACCGCGCCGTGTTCGCGCGCACCGAGTCGCGCCTGATCGAGATGCAGAGCGAGGAATACCTCGCCCTCGAACACGGCGGTTAGCCGCTACATTTCTGGGAGCACCTTCATTCGCGATGCCCTTGTTGCCGTTCGAGGCAAAGGCATCGCGAATGAAGTCGCTCCCGCGATAGCGGTCCTTGCCGGACTGACGGTAACCGGCGGTTGTATCCTTGCCGCAATTGCGCTTGACTGCGCATTGACCTCGGGAGATCACCATGCGCCACAACCTGCTTGCCGCCAGTGTTTGCCTTTGCCTTTGCGCTCCCACCGTCGGTGCCGCGGAAACTTCTGTGGAATCGATGGTTGATGCACGGCTGGAGCACATCACCACAGTGCGCCGTGACATCCACGAGCACCCGGAGCTGAGCAATCGCGAAACGCGCACGGCCAAGCTCATCGCCGCCGAGTTGAAAAAACTGGGCTACGAAGTACACACCGGCATCGCGCATACCGGCGTCACCGGCATCCTCAAGGGGGGCAAGCCCGGGCCGAAGCTGGCCATTCGTTCCGATATCGACGCGTTGCCGGTGACCGAGGAAGTCGACCTGCCGTTTGCATCCAAGGTGAAAGGTGAATACCAGGGCAAGCAGGTCGGCGTCATGCATGCCTGCGGCCATGATGTGCACACGGCGACCACGCTCGGCGTGGCCAGCGCGCTGGCCAGCCTGCGCAAGGATTTGCCAGGCGAAGTCATGATGATTTTCCAGCCGGCCGAGGAAGGTGCGCCGCAAGGCGAGGAAGGCGGCGCCGACCTCATGGTCAAGGAAGGCATCTTCAAGGATTTCAAACCCGATGCCGTGTTCGGCATGCATGTCACCTCCTCGTATCACGTCGGCTCGGTGGCCTTGCGCCCGGGCGGCATCATGGCCAGCGCCGACACCTTCCGCATCACCGTGCACGGGCTGCAGACGCATGGGGCGACGCCCTGGCGAGGCATTGATCCCATCGTGGCGGGCGCCGACATCGTCATGAGCGCGCAATCCATCGTCAGCCGGCGCATGGATATCAACAAGGATCCGGTCGTGCTGACCTTCGGCGTGTTCGATGGCGGACAGCGCTTCAACATCGTGCCGGACAAGGCATCCTTGCAGGGCACGCTCCGCGCCTTCGATACCGGCATGCGCGACCAGGCACTTGCCGAGTTGCGTCAGGTCGCGGAAAACGTCGCCAAGGCGCATGGCGCGACGGTGGATCTTGAAGTGCCTGTCGCCCACGGCAGCATCCCGGTCAATTTCAACGATCCCGCGCTGACCGCACGGGTCAAGGCGAGCCTGCAGAAGATTCTTGGCAACGACTCCGTGCTGGATGCGGATCGCTGGACGGCATCCGAGGATTTTCCGCTGTTCGGGATCGGTGCGAATGCACCCAGCGTCTATTTCTTTGTAGGCGGCACGCCGAAGGACAAGGACACCGACAAGGTTGCCTTCAACCATTCACCGCGCTTTTTCGTCGACGAGGGTGCCTTGAAGACGGCCACCGAGGCGATGCTGCAAGCGAGCCTCGATTTTCTCGGCTACACGCAATAGGGATATTTTCAGCAGTCCAGTCAACGCCATCCAATCCGGTGGCGCTTGATCTGGGCAGGCTTGCTTCAGCCCGGCATTTTCGGAGACACCGGCGGGTCACCGCAGGCCGCGTAGGCAGTTTTAATCCCGGCAACCCGGGTTGGCTGACCGTGCAGGTCATCCTGGCAACTATTTCGACGGATTCTGTCGATTTCACCGATATCGGCGGCATCATCGGCTGCTAGTATCTGCGGCTTTCCGGATACGGGGAGTGGTGCATGCGCCTGTTGTTGCTTGTTGCGATAGCGGCAGTTGCCGCCACCACCCCCATACACGCCGAGGAATGGGCCATTGAAGCCGCTTGGCAGACGCCAGCCGACCTGGCCCGGATCGCTCCGCTTTTCCAGCATCTGAAAGTCGACCGCAAGCATCACACGGTCAGTCTGATTGCCGATGACGACCAACTCGCGCTGCTGGCCGGGCTGGGTGTCGATTACCAGATCGACATGGCGACCACGGCCAATATGCGCAGGTTCTACGCCGAATCCTTCAGCGATTTGCGTAGCGGAATTCCTGGCTATGCCTGCTATCGCACGGTCGAGGAAACCTACCAGACCATGGATGCTCTCGCTGCGGCCCATCCGACCCTGGCCCAGGTGATCGATATTGGCCCAACCTGGCTGCGCACGCAAAATGCGATTCAGGGATACACGATGCGGGTATTGCGCATCGGCAATTCGGCGACGGATGCATCGATCCCGGACAAACCGAACATGGTCGTCACCAGTTCGATCCATGCACGCGAATATGCGCCGGCCGAAGTCACCACGCACTTCGCCGAATGGCTGCTCGACAACTACGGCACTGATCCTGAAGCGACCTGGCTGGTCGATCACGAAAATTTCCATCTGATTCTGCAGGCCAATCCGGATGGCCGCAAGAAAGCCGAAGCCGGGCTTTCCTGGCGCAAGAATACGAACACGGTCACCGCCAGTTGCGGCAATACCTCGGGCATCGACCTCAACCGCAACTTTCCGTTCCACTGGAACATCGTGCCGAGCAACGGTGGTTCGAGCGGTTCGATCTGCAATGAAACCTATCGCGGTCCGACCCGCATGTCCGAGCCGGAAACCGACAATCTGGTCCGCTACATCGCCGGCACCTGCGGCAATGATGGCGTGTGCAGCGGGGGCGTCCTGCCCGATCGCCGCGTCGGGCCGATGGCTCCGGGCAATGTCGGCGGCGATGGCGGCGCGCCCGCGCCGACGGACTATGCCGGGATGTTCCTCGACATGCACAGCTATGCGCAGCTCGTCCTGTGGTCCTGGGGAGATACCTCGAGCGCGGCACCGAATGGCCCGGCCCTGCAGACTTTTGGCCGCCGTCTGGCCTGGTTCAACCAGTATTCGCCGGAGCAATCCGACACGCTCTATCCGACTGACGGCACCACCGATGATACGTTCTATGGCTTGCTCGGGGTCCCGGCCTACACCTTCGAACTCGACCAGGCCTTCTTTGAATCCTGTTCGATGCTGGCCAGCAAGACCATCCCGGAGAATCTCGCTGCTTTGCGCTACGCCGCGCGCAGCCTGCATGCGCCGTACCTCTTGCCCGGCGGTCCCGACATCACAGCACTGCTCGCGACTCCGGACCTGGTGGTCGCTGGATCACCGGTCAGCGTGAGTGCGCGCATCGACGACACCCGTTTCAGCCAGAGCAATGGCACCGAAACCACCCAGAACATCTCGGGAGCCGCGGCCTATCTGGACGGCCTGCCGTGGGAAGGTGCCCTGTCGATCGCCGCGCTCGTCGCGAGCGACGGTGCATTCGACAGCAAGGCGGAGAATGTCCAGGGCACCGTTGCAACGAATGCTCTGAGCAGCGGCAAGCACTTGCTGTTTGTGCAGGGAACCGACGCCTCGGGCCAGGCCGGCAGCCCGAACGCGGTCTTCATCGACGTTGCCCAGGCCAACGAAATCGCCACCCTGAATGGAACCATCACCGCGCTGCAAGGTCGCGCGCCGCTCGCAGCCAGCATCCGTGTGCGAAACCCCGTCAGCGGTGAAGATCGCAGCACGATGAGTGATGCCAGCAGTGGCAATTACCAGCGCCCGATGCACGCCGGCACGGTCGACATCCACGTCGATGCACCGGCGGGTTACCTGTCCGAGGATCGCACCGGCGTGGTCTTGAGCGCCGGTGCGGCTCAGGTGCGCGATTTCTCCCTGCTCAATACCTGCAAGGCTTTCGATGACAATGTCGAATCGGGAACCAATGGCTGGACTGCGCAATCGCCTTGGGTGCGCAACAACACCACAAGCGGCAATGCCAGTTTCGTCTGGGCCACGCCAAACTACGGCGCCAACTTGAACAAGAGCCTGTCGCGCTCGCTCGTTCTGACCGGATATGCTGAGAATGTGCTGCGCTTCGATGATCGCTGCGACACCGAGGCCACCTACGATTTTGGCTATGTCGAGATCTCGGTCAATGGCGGTGCGAACTGGACATCGCTCTACCAATGCTCAGGCCGCACCACCTGGCAAAGCAACCGCATCGCATTGCCAGCTTCAACCGACAATCTCGCCGACCTTCGACTGCGCTTCCGTCTGACCAGCGATTCTGGCGTCGCCACAAGCGGCTGGGCCATCGACAATATCGTCGTAGAATCCGGTGGTGCGCAATGCCGCGCCAGTCAGCTCGACCGTATCTTTGTCGACGGCTTCGAATAAGCCAACACGATCAGGCTGACGCGGCAGCGCCGGTAAATCGAATCGGACATTTCGGCTCGACTTGGGCTGCGCGCCAACGTCAGTCCAAGCTACATCGGCGCGCTCGCCCTTTTGCTGTCTTCGTCGAATTGCTTCCAGCGATCGAGTGTCTGCTCGACAAGGGCCGCAAGCTTTTTGTAGCCGGCTTCCGAATCCGGCGAAGGCGCCGCATCGGCGCCATCCACGGCCGTGAGCAACTGGCCGAGCGCACGATCGAGCCAGGTCAGACTCTGGATGGATTTCGGTGGAACCGACCACGCATTGAATGGATTGGCTGCTGGTGTACTGCCGGCGATCGCGTTGAGGCGTGTCTCGAAGGCATCGAGCTTTTTCCGGTTGACGGCACCCATTTTCGACGTGCGCTTTTCCACCAGCGATTTGCGCAATGCTCCCGCCTCTTCGCTGGCCTTGCCGACCTGCACCTGGAGTGTTTCGATCTTGCGGGCGAGGGCGAAGCTGGCCTTGTAGGCGCTGTCAGGAAGGTTGATGCGTGGATCGGCCACGACCGTAAAACTCTGCGTGTGGGTTTGCCCATCCACAGTCAACTCGGCGCTGTAGCGGCCGGGCGGAGCCCAGATGCCATCGGCATAGGGCTCCTTGATATCCGTAGCTGATGGATAGTGCAGCGACCAGATGAAACGATGCATGCCCTTCGAGATTGCCAGCGGTGTCGCTTGCTCGATCCATTCGGGTGCTGAGCCGATTTTTGACAGATCGATTTTTGCCGGCGCCTGCGCGCTCGTCCAGTGACGCACGGCACTTCCATCGGCGGCACGAATAGAAAGAGTCACCGGTGATTTCACGTCGTTTCCGAGTCGGTAGTCGATCTGCGCACCGCTTCGCGGGTTCGCGGCCATCGGCTCGTCCTTCGGCAGGGGTGTGCCGGTGAAATCGGCTTCGCGATAGAGGATTGCCGCGGCCGGTTCAAACAGTTGCGTCGCCGATGCCGACGATGGATCGAGCTGCCGCAGCGCACTGATGTTGTCGAGAATCCAGATGCCGCGACCGTGTGTGCCAATGACGAGATCGTCGCCATGCACATC
>JBDTCQ010000123.1:0-9186 GCA_039923515.1 Dokdonella sp. | reverse complement strand
CGAAGCGATCGACAAACTCAACGCGGCGCGACTCGCTGCCGATGTCATGGGCGTGCCAACCCTGATTGTCGCGCGTACGGACGCCGAAGCGGCCGATCTGCTGACCAGCGACATTGACGCCAACGATCAGCCGTTCACAACCGGTGAGCGTACGGTTGAGGGCTTCTACAAGACCCGCAACGGACTCGACCAGGCAATCAGCCGCGGTCTGGCCTACGCGCCGTACGCGGATCTGGTCTGGTGCGAGACCGGCAAGCCTGATCTCGAATTCGCGCGCAAGTTCGCCGAGGCGATCCATGCGAAGTTCCCTGGCAAGCTGCTTGCCTACAACTGCTCACCTTCGTTCAACTGGAAGAAGAATCTGGATGACGCCACGATTGCGAAATTCCAGAAGGAAATCGCGGGCTACGGCTACAAGTTCCAGTTCATCACCCTGGCGGGTTTCCATGCGTTGAACTACTCGATGTTCAATCTGGCGCATGGCTATGCACGAACACAGATGAGCGCTTTCGTTGAACTGCAGGAAGCAGAGTTTGCCGCAGCGGACCGCGGCTTCACGGCGGTCAAGCACCAGCGCGAGGTCGGTACCGGCTACTTCGATCAGGTCACCCAGGCGATCCAGCAAGGTCAGTCATCAACCACGGCCTTGACCGGCTCAACCGAAGAAGAACAATTCAAATCTGCCGAAAAGGCCGCCTGAATCGATCGAGACAATTCCCAACCAACCGCGTCGGCGCGCAATGCGCCGACAACGGAACAGTGGGGTGGGGGTAGCCCGGTGGGAATCCGGGCGGGATGTTCCGAAGTCGGCGCTGCGCGGGAACCGAAAAAAGCTGAGTACCCGTGCCTGGTCCGGGGGTTGGACCGGCAATGGAAGCATCGCACCCGTGCAGTTTTTGCCGCATGTGGCGAAAGTCATCGTCGGCTGCCCAATTCCAGTCAATTGATAAGGTAAGATCGCGTGGCCAGGTGGGAGGGGTCACCATGTCGAACAATCAGTCTGTCAACAATGTCACGCCGATTGGCGTGCTGGCCAATCGCCCGCGGACACCACGCTTGCCCAGGGAATTGTCCGAGCGCGAACTGGCGTTGTTCATCTCGGTCAGCGAACGACGCGAAGTCAGTCCTGGCGAAGTGATCTTTCGCCGCGGCGAACTCGGACGCAGCATGTTCATTGTCGAGAGTGGACAGATCCGCCTCGAGTTCGGTGACGGAATGCCGGACAAGTTGATCGGTCCGCGCGAGTTCTTTGGTGAACTGACCTTGTTCATCGGCGACCATACCCGCGTCGCCAACGCAGTCGCGACCCTCGCGACCGTGATGCATGTGATCGAGCAGCAAACCTACGATCGTCTGCTGGATACCGAGCCGCGCGTGCTGGCCCAGTTCATGCGCCGCTCGTTCTCATACCTGGTGGCCAGTGAACAGCAGTTGATTGCCAGCCTGAAACGGCGCAACGAGGATCTGCTGGTCACCCTCGATTCGCTGCGCCAGACCCAGACCCAGCTCAGCACGGCCCAGCGCCTCGTGCAGACCGACGAGTTGACCGGATTGTGCAATCGGCGTGGCTTGTACATGTTCCTCGAACAACTCGCCAACGCGCGCCTTCAGGGCACCGAGCTTGGGCTGCTGCTGATCGACATCGATCGCTTCAAGCAGATCAACGACCGTAGCGGTCATCTGGTTGGTGATCAGGTTCTGCGCGCGATCGCCGAAGAGGTGCAGAGTGCCGCCTCACCGTGTGATCTGCCTTGCCGCCTCGGTGGCGACGAATTTGCCCTGTTGACCCAGGTGACCGGTGCCGAGGAACTTGCATCGCGCGCGGAGCAGATCATCACAGCAGTCCGGGCATTGCGCTTCCCGGCCTGCGCCGGCTTGCAGATCAGCGTCAGCATTGGCGCACAGTTGTGTGAGGAGGCGACCGACTGGGCAATCTGGTACAGCGAGACCGATTGCCTGCTCTATGAGGTCAAGGGTCGAGGCGGAGATGGCTACCGCACCCTCGACTGAGGTCTCGGCCTTGCTGATTGCGAGGCAGTCCAAACGCGCTCCATCGCGATCACGTCGAAACCTGCCATTCAACCGGAAAACCCAGACGTTGTCGGGCAGGCCTTGACGCACTAGACATGGCGTGCAACGCCGAGTTTGTAACACGGACAAAAATTCTGATCGGCTCAGTGCACCCAGCGACCGCCGCGCCGACGCGGCGGGTGTGGCCGCTCACCGTCGCCCTGGCGCACAAATTCGTCCTGGCTAGCCGGATTCCCGCGCCAGTACGAGGCCACGGCATCGATCGATTCGGGAATACGGGCGAGGCATTCGTCGTATTCCTCGTCGCTCAGTGCAGCAAAATCGGCATCGCTTTCAAACACCTCGTCCTCGATCGACAGCGCGATGATCGGTCCGAGATATTGCATCAGGTCTGAATCCTGGCCGAGACGTGCTTCCCAGGCTGCGGCGCGCAGGTCGATGCCGCGGCTGAAACCCTCGCACCAACCGCGCGAAGTGAACGCCGTGTCACCGTCGTCAGTATCGATCTCGCCGAGGATCGGCTCGTAGGCGCCGGTTTCGATTTCAAGCAGGACCGAATCGTTGAGCCGAGCCAGCAGGATCAGGATTCGTTCGCCCTCCCCTACGTTGACGAACGGTTCGTGCAGTACTTCCGGTAGCCACTCGTCCGGTGTCGCCGGCGCCGGACCGATCGCAAGCGAGGTCAGCAAGCCGTGGACGCCATCGAGGAGCAAATGATCCTCACCCGGATGCGCGCGCAGGAACTGGTCGAGTTCCTCGAGCTCGCTGTCGGACAGTGACGCGGGCCAGTCGGATTCAGACATCGCCAAGCTCCAGCACGGCCGGGGTGTGGTCGGATGGCCGTTCCCAACTGCGCGGTTCGCGATCGATGCTGGCGGCCGTGGCGCGCTCCATCAGTGGCGCGCTGGCAAGCACGAGATCGATACGCAAGCCGAGATCGCGGCGGAATCCGGCCTGGCGATAGTCCCACCAACTGTACTTGCCGGCGGATTCGTCGAAGCGCCGGAAACTGTCGGTCAGGCCCAGATCGAGCAGTCGACGCAGCGCATCGCGTTCAGGAGTCGAGCAAAGGATCTGCTCGTGCCAAGCCAGTGGATCATGCACGTCGCGATCATCCGGTGCGATGTTGAAATCACCCATGACAATCAGACGTGGATCGTTGCGCAATTCGCCTTCGAGGAAGCGGGTGACCTTGTCCAGCCAGTCAAGCTTGTAGGCATACTTTTCACTGCCCACAGCCTGGCCGTTGACGACGTAGAGATTGGCCACGCGCATGTCGCCAATCGTGGCGATCAGGATCCGCCGTTGCGGATCGTCCAGGCCAGGCAGATCGGTGAGTACATCGCGGATCGGCTGCTTTGCCAGCACGGCGACGCCGTTGTAGGTCTTCTGACCGGAAAAAGCGACTTCATAGCCCAGCGCCTCGATCGCGGCGCGCGGAAACTTCGCATCCTCCATCTTGGTTTCCTGGATACCGAGCAAATCGGGTTGCGCCAGCGCGCACCATTGTTCGACATGCGGCAGGCGCACGTTCAGTGAATTGACGTTCCAGGTGGCGAGCTTCATTCCTGCAGTCTAGCCGACGTCACCAACTTCCTGCAGGTGCCACTGAGCGAGGGCTCGATTACCATTCATGCTTCCACCTTCCGGATCGTGTCTGCATGAAGATCATCGACTTGCGCAGTGACACCGTCACCCAGCCGACTGCGACCATGCGAGCGGCCATGGCGGCGGCCGAAGTCGGTGATGACGTCTATGGGGAGGATCCGACCGTTCGTGCCTTGCAGGAGTGTCTCGCGGCCAAACTCGGGTTCGCACGCGGATTGTTTGTACCCAGTGGAACCCAGGCCAACCTGGTCGCCTTGCTCGCGCATTGCCAGCGCGGTGATGAATATCTGGTCGGCATGGAAGCGCATACCTACAAATACGAGAGTGGCGGCGCGGCTGTTCTCGGCTCGATTCAGCCGCAGCCGGTGATCAATGCGCCCGATGGCAGCCTGCCGCTTGAGATGCTCCAGAAGGCGGTGAAGCCGGATGACCAGCACTTTGCGCGCACCCGACTGCTCGCCCTCGAGAACACCTGGCACGGACGCGTGTTGCCGCAGGATTACGTGGAGCGAGCGACAACGTGGGCTCACTCGAAAGGCCTCGGTACGCATCTCGATGGCGCGCGCTTGTTCAATGCAGCAATTGCCAGTGAAAAGACGCCAGCTGAATTGGCAGCAGGATTCGACAGCGTATCGATCTGCCTGTCAAAGGGACTGGGTGCGCCGGTGGGCTCCGTCCTGCTCGGCAGCGAAGCCTTGATCGAAAGCGGCAAGCGCTGGCGCAAGATGTTGGGTGGCGGCATGCGCCAATCGGGAATGCTCGCCGCGGCCGGCCTGCATGCGCTTGATCATCATGTCGCGCGCCTCGCCGAAGATCATGTCCGGGCGCAGACGCTTGCCGCCGGGCTGCGCGGAATCAAGGCGATTCAGGTGCAGGCCTGCCATACCAATATGGTTTTCATCGATGTGCCGGCCGAACGCCTGCGTGAACTCGATCGTCATCTGGTTGCCGCAGGCGTGCGCGTGAGCATCGGCTATCTGCCCAGCGTGCGCCTGGTCACCCACCTCGATATCGATGACGCGGCAATTGCACGCGCAATCGAGGCCTTCGCCCGCTTCTTCTAGTCCGCTTTCATCAGGCTGGCAAAATCGATCCGTTTGATCAGGCGTGCCTCACCGAGGCGCTTGCCCTGCACATAGTCGACGCCGGCCTCGCGCAACACTTGCATGGTTGCGTCGTCGTCCACTTCACCGGCAATCACGCGCATGTCCAGCGAATGGGCAAGTTGGGTGATCGAGGCGACCGCGTCGCGATCATGGGTCTGCTCGGCGACTCGCTGGATCACGCTGCGGTCGATGCGCACAAAATCACCGGGCAGTCGTTGCGCGCGCAGGTGCGGCATCAGGCCGCCCTCGGTATCGGCGCCGTTGAGCACAAAGCGGCAACCGATCGCGTGCAGACGCGTGATGAAATGCAAGGCCGCCGGCAGGTTGGCCAGCTCCGGATTGTCGCGGATTTCGAAGATCAGCCGGTCGGCCGGAACGCCGGTGCTGACAATCGATTTCTCGATGGACTCGAGCGATTCCGGATCGGCCAGGGTTGCCGGCGAGAGTCGGATGATCAGCCCAAGGGGCGTTTGCCGATTTTGTGCGCTGGCCAGTTGCAGCAGCAGGCTGTTGACCACCCAGAGATCGATGCGCTGAACCATGCCGACGCGCTCGGCCAATGGAATGAAGGCGCGCGGCAGAATCAATTGCCCATCCTTGCCGACCATGCGCAGTTGCACGACGAATAATGGGCTTTCGCTATTGCGGCCGAGTTGCCAGCCGATGCTTTCGGGTACTTTTGCGGGGGGGTGCGGCAAGCTCCCGGCCGCTACGACCGGTTGACCGAGGACGACAAAACGCGCTTGTTCGAGAGCCAGACGCAGGCGTTCACTGGGCGCGATGACCGGTTTCGCCACCTCGACAGTCCCGATCTTTGACAAGGCCGCCGAGTTCGCCTCGACATCGGGTTCCACGGCTGATTCGGGTTTGATCCGCGTTGCCGCGCGGGCGCGTTCGAGTGCCTCGTCCGCCGTTGCCGTGCGTGGACTCAACAATTCAGCGCCGATCCGGGCAAGAATCCGGTGACGGGTATCGCCGATGTTGTATTCACGTTCGGCCAGGAGGCGTTTGAAGCTCTCGACGAGCACATCGATATTGTCGACCTGCACCTGCGCGAGCAAGAGCAGGAAGCTGTCACCCTCGCCGCGAGCCAGCACGTCGCCTTCGCGCAGACGATGCGCGAGCGCATGTGCAACCGTGCGCAGCAGTTCGTCGCCACGCGGCGGCGAATGGTCATCATCGCGATCAATCTCGACATGGATCAGGGCCGAATAGCCGCCGCGGTCGCGCAGACGCGCGAGCTCGCCGATCAGGCGCTGGCGCAGGTGGCGCGCGTTAGGCAAACCGGTCAGTGGATCGTGGCTGAGTTCCCAGCGCAGGCGTTCGGCGGTGCGGCGCTCGGCAATGTCGCGAAAGACGACCACAGCTCCGGGCGTGCGCCGGTTTGCCGCCAGCGGCAACACCGTGTACTCGACCGGCACGCCACTGCCGTCGCGACGGCGGAACATCGTCTCGATCTGATGTACCGAGGTGCCATCGCTGTAGGCCCGACTCAAGGGCGAGCTGCGCGGGGACTCTTGCGGGTGGATAGCAGCCTGGGCAAGCAGACCGACCAGGTCGTTGTCGTCCCCGTAGCCGAGCAGGCGCAGCCCGGTCGGATTGACGAAGCTTATGCGGCCATCGCCATCGACGCCAAAGACGCCATCGCCGACCGAGCCGAGGATACCGTCGAGTTGCTCGCGCTCCATCTCGGCAGAGCGGCGCATTTCAACCGTGCGCGCGAGGGTGCGGATACGCGTCAGAAACAACTCACGTGCTTCGTTCTTGAACATGCATTCGCTGGCGCCGGCTTGCAGGCAGCGGCGGATGATGTCCTCGCGATAGCTTCCCGTGATGACAGCGAGGAGCGGCGGATCCTTGCGCTCGCTCAAGCGCTTGCACAACTCATCGCCGCTGCCGTCCGGAAGAAAATAGTCGACGACGACGAGATCGTAGTGATTCTCCGAGGCCAGTTTGTCCGCTTCGGCGATCGAGGCCGCGACATCGACCGCGTAGCCGTTGCGCTCGAGCATGTCGCTATAGGCCTGGCAGACGCTTTTCGAGTCGTCTACGAACAGGATGCGGATACGATCGGTGACATTCGCAGCGGCAGCCTCGCCGCTGAAATCGTCGGGAGCCAGCTCCATCACGCTCGCGGGGATGCGGCTGAACTGCGACCACAGCAGAAAACGGCCACGCAAGGTCGCCTCAGCCCAGTGGCGGACTTCGGCGGATTCTTCGTGCGCCATGAGCAGGGTTGCCGGTGCGGCCGGTGAGTCACGAGTGAATTCAAGCAAGGCCTGGTATTCGCGCGTTGGCCGGGCCGGAGCGCCGACAATGGCCAGCGAATAGGGCGGGTCGCCACCGGCTGAACTGCCGATCCGGCGCAAATGATCGAGTGCTTCCAGGTAGTTGCCAATCTCGGCACGCACCGGCAGGGAAGCGGCGTCCAGCGTGCGGCGCAACAGATGATTCAGGGTGGTCGATCGCTCGACTAGCAGAATTCCGCTCACGGGGGCCTCGACCTCATCCAAAAACCAAAGCGCTACCAACGCGTTGCCCGGGTCAGCAACGGCATGTCCACTGTGATATTCGTCGCGCCAACCTCAGCTTGCGACGCTGCGACATCAGACCAGTCCACGTTTCCCTTTGCAAGGGCACACAATGTGCAACAGCGGCAACTGGCCGCCCAACCTCGGTGCGCAACCGAGTTTCATTACACTGTCGGCAATCCGCACAGCGAGCAGACCATGACTTTTCCACATACCCGCATGCGCCGGATGCGCCGTGATGCGTTTTCACGCGCGCTGATGCGCGAGACCACGCTGACTTGCAGCGACCTGATCATGGTCGCCTTCGTCATTGATGGCGAAGATCGCCGTGAGGCTGTCGCTTCGATGCCCGGGGTCGAGCGCGTGTCGATCGATCATCTGCTCACGCTTGCCGACCAGTGCGTTGCACTCGGCCTCCCGGCACTGGCCTTGTTTCCGTCTGTCGATGTCAGCTTGAAGACGCTCGATGCGGCTGAGGCGTGGAATCCGCACGGCTTGTTCCAGCGGGCTGCACGCGCACTCAAGGCGCGCCATCCGCAGCTGGGCCTGATTGGCGATGTCGCGCTTGATCCCTACACCACGCACGGCCAGGACGGCATCATCGATGACACCGGATATGTGCTCAACGATGTCACCATCGAGGCCCTGATCCGCATGGCACTCGCTCAGGCCGAGGCTGGCTTTGACATCGTCGCGCCATCGGACATGATGGACGGGCGCATTGGCGCGATCCGCGCAGCACTCGAAGACGCCGGCCACGTGCATACGCGCATCCTCGCCTATTCAGCCAAATATGCCTCGGCCTTTTATGGCCCGTTCCGCGATGCCGTGGGTTCCTCGGCCAATCTCGGCAAGGGTGACAAACACACCTACCAGATGGATATCGGCAACAGCGACGAAGCCCTGCGCGAGGTCGAACTCGACATTGGCGAAGGTGCCGACATGGTCATGATCAAACCCGGTCTGCCGTATCTCGACATCGTGCGTCGGGTCAAGGATCACTTCGGCGTACCGACCTTCGTCTATCAGGTCAGCGGTGAATACGCGATGCTCAAGGCGGCCGCGCTGAATGGCTGGCTTGATGAGCGCGCCGTGGTCCTTGAATCACTGACCGCCATGAAACGAGCCGGCGCCGATGCGATTCTGAGCTACTTCGCCATTGATGCCGCGCGCTGGTTGCGTGCAGACTGAACATGTTCTATCCGTCGGCCAATCCGGAGTTCCCGCATGCAAATCATTGAAGACGAATCCGCAAATCTGACCAGCGGGCTTGGCGGCCCGGGCCTGTACGCCGTATTTGGTCAGCCCATTGCGCATTCCTTGTCGCCGCGCATCCATGCGGCCTTCTCGCGCCAGCTCTCGATTCCGCTCGAGTACCAACCGATCGAGGCGTCGGCCGGCGATTTCGTCGGTGCGCTCGCCGCGTTTGCCGCGCGCGGTGGCCGTGGCGCCAATGTGACATTGCCGCTCAAGCAGCATGCGGCACGACTTTGTCTTTCCATCACGGAGCGCGCGCGCCGGGCCGACAGCGTCAACACCCTCATTCGTCACGGTGAAGGCTGGCATGGCGAGAGTACCGACGGCGCCGGTCTCGTGCGTGATATCACCGACCGGCATGGCCTCTACGTACGCGGTCGTCGAACCGTGCTGCTCGGAGCCGGTGGTGCCGCGCGCGCGGTGGCGTTCGCCCTGCTCGATGCCGGCGTATCCGACCTGACCATTGCCAACCGCACCCCCGAACACGCCGATGCACTGGCCGATGCGATTGGTCAGCCCGAACGCGTGCAAACCCGCTATTGGGATGATATTGGCAACTGGGGTGGGTTTGACCTCGTCATCAATGCGACCTCGGCCGGCCACAGCAACCAGGCGCTGGACTTGCCGCCAGCGCTGCTCGCTTCGCGTGCAAT
>JBDTCQ010000122.1:0-12815 GCA_039923515.1 Dokdonella sp. | reverse complement strand
GCGCGGGCGACGTGTCGCAATGATCGCCTGCTGGGCCGGCAACAATTCGGTCTGCACAAAAAGGTTGGAGAAAGCAGGATGCAGTTCATCCGAAATTCCCGGTGCCAGGACCAGCTCAGCATAGGTGGTGATTTCGATGGTTCGCACTCCGCGCGAACGGTTACTGATGGTGAGGCGTCGAAGCTCGATATCATCCTCGGGCGAGACCGCAATCTCGGTATGCGTATCGAAGCCCAGTTTGCTGCCGCGAAATTCGGCTTTGCCATCCGAGAAAATTGCCTCGTAATTCTCGACTTCTGCGGCAACCGGCTGATAGGCCGTTGACCAATATGACCCGGTTTCCACATCCCGCAGATAGCAGAAACTTCCCCATTGATCGCGCGTGCTGTCCTCACGCCAACGCGTCACCGCCAAATCTCCGCGACGGCTGTAACCGCCGCCTGCGCTGGTCAGCATGACCTGATAGCGGCCATTGGAGAGCAGATGCACCGCGGGCCGCGCACTGTTGACGCTTCGCAAAATGCGCAGACGCGTTTCGTCAATGCTGGTGTCGAGCTCGGTAGCGGCCGCCTCCTGGACGTGCGGATGATAGGCGCCGATGCGAGGGATCCGCTCCTGCAATAGCAGCAAGGTGGCCTGGAATTCCGCATCGGCGCTGAAGCGTTTCTGCATTGGCTGGTCGCGCAGCAAATAAGCCAGCGACAGCAGGCCCATGCCCTGATGATGGGCCATGTAGGAACGGATCAAGGCGTGATTCTGCCCGCGCGGCAGACGCTCGGGCGTGTAGTCGATTGCTTCATAGAAGCCATAGCGGCCGGCAAAGCCGGAATCACTGAGCCGCTGCAAATTCTCACACGCCTCGCCTGGCGCAACCATCAAAGCCATCATGCTGGCATAGGGTGCGATGACGAGATCGCTGGCAAGACCTCGTCGCAGGCCAAGCCCCGGCACACCGAACGCACGGTACTGATAGTTGGAATGCGCATCGACCATGTTGTAGCCCGATTCGGATATTCCCCAGGGCACATTCCGCTGCCTGCCATATTCAATCTGCCGCCGCACCGAGGCTTCGGATGTGCGCTCAAGCAGGGTGCCTTCATAGCTTGGCATGACCAGTTGCGGCATCAGGTACTCGAACATCGAGCCGCTCCAGGAAAGCAGGGCCGCATCGCCGTCGACCTCGGTGATCAGCCGACCGAGCGCAAACCAGCTTTCCTGCGGCAACTGGTTTTGCGCAATGGCCACAAAGTTGGCCAGTCGCGCCTCGGAGGCGAGCAGATCGTAGTGACCGGAATCCAGGCGGCGCTCCGTCGCGTTGTAGCCGATGCTGAGCAGGTGCCGCCCGCGGTCGTAGAGAAACGCGAAATCCATTTGCGCGCATTGTCCGGCGATATGGGCGAGGCGCTGCAGCTCCTCTATCCGCGCCGACGATTGCGTCAGCAGGCCATCCATGACCGCTGCGACGGCTCCGTTCAGAGCGAACCCTGACTGGTCGGGCGACAACGCTATCTCGTCTTGTGCGGCCTTAATCTGCTGCGATAAAGCGAGTATCCAGTGGGTGGGTTGTCCCGGCTGCAGCGCGTATTCACCATCAAGGCCTGCAGCCAGTACTTGCAGCTCGGCAAGAACACGTGCGGCTTCCGGCAGAGTCTCCGGTGGTTTGGCGCAACTTGCATCAAGCAGCCTCTCGATTTGCTGCAACCTATCGATGCCAGGTCCCTCACCAATGACCTCGGCGAGGATGTCGATCACATCGCGCAACCCTGACCATGTGGCTGCTGCAAGTAGCGGGGCATCGACCAGAGCCAGCAGGCCTTGACGCAGGGTAAGCAGATGACCCGCCAGGTTGCCGCTGTCGACCGTCGAGATGTAAGACGGCGCCAGCACTTCAAGGGTTTCCGTGTTGTACCAGTTATAGAAATGTCCTCGATAGCGCGGTAGTGACTCCAGCGTTCGCAGCGTACTCGCGGTGCGCTCCATCAATTGCGTCAACTGCAGATAGCCGAAATCGTAGGCGGCCAGACTCGCCAACAGCGAAAGGCCGATATTGGTGGGCGACGTGCGTCGGGCCACCTGCAGATTCGGATGTTCCTGCACATTGTCCGGCGGCAGCCAGTGGTCATCTGCGGTCACCCAGGTTTCGAAAAATCCCCAGGTGCGTCGCGAAAGACGTCCGAGAAAGCGGGTCTGCGGGGCGGAGAGCGCCACCGTTTTGCGTGGTGCGGGTCGCCCGAGCAACCACATCAATGCGGGTGAGAGCAGCCACAGCATCAGGATGGGACTGGCGATGAGTGCCGCGTACCCGCCCAGGTGAATCAATACAGCAGCGCATGCAATGGCGAAAACCGGACCAATCCACATCAACCGGAGCGACGCCAGAAAGCTGTCGCCGAGGGTTCTTTCCACCTCGCTGGACGGGTTCCATTGCAGCAGGTGGCGCTTGGAAACCAGCACACGCCAAAGTGTCCGACCGATCGCTGCGAGGCTGAACATCGCCTCAAACGGCAGGCACGCAAGCATCAATGGAATCGGATACAGGGTGCGTCCCATCGCCACCAGGACATGGCGCAGATGCGCCGATAGAGGCATTTCGGCCGGCCGGCTTGAAATTTCGTGCAGGAAAATGACGATGACAGGCACCAGCAGGATCGACAGAACCCAGAGCGTCCAGACCCCGGGCTTTGGCGACAACAGCCATCCGAGCAGGAGCATCGCCAATATCGCCGCCGGCACCAAGCTACGACGCAGGTTGTCGAGCACTTTGCTGCGCGACAGGATCGAGAGCGGATTGCGCTCGTGCAATCCGCCTGGCAACGGCGTCCACGGCAGCAGCCAGGGAAGCAGTTGCCAGTCGCCGCGGATCCAGCGCTGTCGGCGCTTGACGTCCACTGCATAGCGACTTGGCGAATCTTCGTAGAGAATGACGTCGCTGACCAAACCGGCGCGGGCATAGCAACCTTCCAGAAGGTCGTGACTCAAAATGCGCCCGGGACGGAATCGATCTTTCAGCGCGAACTCGAAAGCATCGACATCGTAGATGCCCTTGCCAATGAACGACCCTTCTCCAAACACATCTTGATAGACGTCCGAGACCAACCGCGTGTACGGATCGATACCGGATTCGCTGCCGCCCAGCCGCGCATACCATGAGCGCATGCCAGCACCGACGTAAATGTCTATGCGCGGTTGCAGGATCGCGTAGCCACGACTGACCACCCGCCTGCGCTCATCAAAGCGCGCACGATTGAGGGGATGGGCCAAGGTTCCAACCAGCTTGCGTGCGGCATCACGCGGTAGCCGGGTATCGGTATCCAGCGTGATCACGTAGCGAATCCGGCCGAGTGATCGCAGATCACCGACCACGCGCATGAACGTACCAGCCTCACTGTCATCGCGAAGCAAGGCGTTCAGCGCAGCCAGTTTTCCGCGCTTGCGCTCATATCCCATCCATTTTTTTTCTGCGGGATTCCAAAGACGCGGCCGATGCATGAGGAAAAACACATCTCCCGCGTCCTCGGAATAGCGGGCGTTGAGAGCTTCGATCTCGTGCTGGGCAGCGTCGATGATCGCAGAATCTCCCGGCAACTCGGCCATATCGGCGTCAAGAAAATCCGTCAGCAGGGCAAACTGCAGATTGCGATCGCGATTGGCGAGGTAGCGAACCTCCAGAGCCTCGGCCAGGATTTGAGCCGCATGCTCGCTGCCAAGCATAGTGGGCACGACTACCAGGGTACGCGCGTCGTCGGCAATCCCGGTCGAGAAGTCCAGTCGAGGCAAAGGACTTGGCCGCACGAGCTGGGTCGCAAGCCGGTTCACCAGCGCGACGCCAAGTTCGCTGAAGGCGATCATCGACAGGATGGCGGCCAGCCAGACCACGCCAAAGGCGGCCAGTTCTGCTCGCGCTTCGGCGACCATGCCGAAGGTAAAAAACGCCACAATGATCGCCGTCGGCGCCATGTAGGAAAATAATGGAATGCGCTCGAGCAGGCGCAGAATTCGCGCACGCACACCCAGACGAAGTGCAAGCGCCTTTTCCAGCTCAGCGAGACCTTCATCGATCAGGTAATAGCCCACATGTGAGAGGGGCGAACTTTCCGACTCAGGACTGACATGCGCCTGGGCGAGTTTCAGCGCGGCCGCAGCAACATCGTGTTCGGCCAGGCGACCGCGACGCGCTAGGCGCTCGACGACACCGCGATAATTGTCACGCGTGGCGAAATCCATCCTGGCATAGGTGTTGTATGGATCCTTGCGCAGTTGGTCTTCCACCACGCTCAGGGATTCCACGAATTCGCGCCAATCAAGTACCTGCAGAAAGCGCAGGCTGCCGATGCTGTTGGCGATCGAGACGCGGTCAGCCGCCTGTTGCTGGCTCTCCGACTGAACCATGCTTTCGATGGTCTGTCCGGCCGGCGCCAGCCATTGCTCGATCCATGTCAGTGGCAGGGCGAGAACCGGACCCTGCCCCTGCAGTCGACGCGACAGTTCGGCCACGAACGCCGTCGCCATCGGCGGATTTGATCGCGCCATGTCGGCGACAATCAGGACGAGATTTTTTGGATCCAAGGTTGCCATCGCACCAAATCGATCAGCCCAGAGATCGGCCAGGTTGCGATCCCTTCGCTTGGCAATGATCCGCGCTGCCGCGCGTCGCAGGTTTTCGATCAGCGCCAGCCGCAGCATGATCGGGATCGCCCACAGCTCGCCCAACTGCAGCGGCGTGATCGTCTGATAGGCGGCAACGAAGCGGATCAGGCCCTCGGCGTCGACGCGACCATCGCCGTGCGAAATCGCTTCCAGCGCGATGTCATATACACGCGGTATCTCCGCACCGGCGCCGGTCAGACGCGGAAGCTGACGACTGTAGCCCTTGGGCAGATGACGCTGGGCGATGCGAATCTGCTCTTCGATCAGGTAGATGTTGTCCAGCAGCCACTCATCCGCCGGGGTCAGCCGGCTGCTCGACTCCGAATTCGCCCCAAGCAGACGGCAAGCCTTCTCGATGAGATTCTGGTTCTCACCCAGCCGCGCAAGCAGCAGTTCAGGCGAGGATGAGGGCCCGACCCGATGGGTTCGCGCCAGCTTCTTGCCATGGCGCTCCATCTGTTCCGCGCTGAGCAAGCGCGCGCGCAACGGCGATTCGTCCGCGGCATCTTCCGTTGTCGCGGAAACGCGATGGATCGCGTGAAGAAAGGTACTGACCAGCGTCTTGAGGCTCATCGAAGCCTCAACATGCGATTACGCCTTTGATTGGTTTGCGCTTCAATGCCTTTTTCCTCACCGTCAGCCGGGTGCCGACACTCAGACGTCTTTGCCTCACCGGGCAGTGTGCACCACGCCATCTGTCTGCGACGTGAAATAACCTAGAGTGCCGCTAGCGCTCGCGATAATACCTGCAGGTTTTGCTTGGGTCGAAATGGTTTACGCGTAAATCAGGTTGTATTCAGCGCTTCGAAACCCGAGATCACATCGAACAACTCTTCATCGATGCCGTTCTGGCGCACGCTGTGGAAGGTCATGCCGAGACTCTCGAGAAGTTCGCCGATGTTGCGGTCGGCGCGTCGCATTGCGACCAGGCGACTCGCGTTTTCGCTGGCCAGCGATTCGGCGCTGGCCCGGAACAACGAGACGAACAGGTACTCCCGGATCAGGGCGCCAAGGGTCGCGGACATGCCACCCATGACATCAGGCAGGCAGCTTCCTGGCCATGCCATTCGGGCCAGTCCGCTGCGCCATTCCTTATCCAGCGGGAGCAGCCGAAGGCTCGCCGGCTCGCAACTCCCGGATGCGACGAACCGCTGATGGAACAGATAAAGTTCTGTACCTCCCGCTTGCGCCGACACACACTGCATGAGAATTTCTCCAACGAGCGCGCCGACTGCATGGATTGATCCGGGGACAGGCAGCAAACCGACGGGTCGCAGGCCAGCGTCGACAAGGCGCGCGTGTACACGCTCACCGATAGCCCATAGGCGCGGTCCGCCCGGAAGCGAGCCGAGGGCGGCCGAGGCAAAATTCACGATGTCGTCATTGAATCGACCGACAAGCCCCTGGTCGGATCCGAACACAATGACGACCGGCGATTCCTTGTTTCCGGCATCAACCTCGACAGCAGCCATTTCTGGCGTCATGGTTGCCCTGAAACAGACGCCGAGGCCAAGTTCCACGATACGGCTATAGTCGGCCAGCGCGCGCACCGATTGTTCGTACTGACCGAGGTTTGCCGCGGCCACGGCCTTCATCGTACGCACGACCGATTGCAGATCGCCGGCGCTTGCGATCTTGCGACTCAGGGCTGCGGCGGTGACGCTCATCAGTCTTCCGAAGACGTCAATCCATCCGTGGGCACGTTGTCCGGATGTCGCTTGCTGTCACGCTGCGCGTCGACGATGCCGCTGATCATTCGAGTCATCTTGTGGCAGGCGCCGTGCAGGGCCAGATCCAGCGAGGACGCATGCTCGGTCACGGCAATCGGCTGACGCCCTTCCATCCGGGCTTCCATCGCGCAACGCTTGTCGCCCTGTCGGCCCTTTTCGCCGTTCTCGTCGCTCAGGTGGATTTCCACGCGGGTCACGTGCTTGCTGACGTTCGCAAGCGTGCCGGTGACGTCTTTGGTCAATCGTTCGACGAGTGCCTCGCGGCCCGGAATATTGTTGTCCGTATTGATCTGGATTTTCATGGAGTGCTCCGTTTGGGTGGGTATGTTGGTTTAAGGCCATTATGCGGGCCAGCGTTCGCATCGAGCGGCGGCGTACCTGTGCTGGCGTCTGAATCTGTCGCGGGCTTCAACGGCGGCTTGTCTATGACAGCCGGTGGTGGATTTCCCGGCTCGATGATTTGTCGAGCGTTACCTGCTGCGGACACCGGCGTGGCAGCAAAAGCGGCGAGCGCATTGCGGGCGACGCCGAGGATGGATGCGCGATCCTCGGCGCTGAATTTTTCAGCACTCTCGAGACGCTTGCAAACAGCCGCTGGAAGTTTGGCGGCTATGTTCTGTAATGCTTGCTGGGCTTCGCCCATGTGCTCGAGCGGCACGTTGTCGAACAGCCTCGCCGAGAGTGCGAGCAGGATCATGATCTGCGCAGCGACGGATACCGGGGAAGATTCCGCTTGGCTGAGACATGCACGAATGCGCTTGCCATGCTCGATGATGGCGCGCGCATCCGCATCGAGCTGCGCACCAAAGCGCGAGAACGTTTCACGCTCCTCGAACTGCGCATAGGCCAGTTTGAGGTCGCCGGCTGCTGCGCGAAAAGACGTCCATTGGGCCTTGCCACCCACTCTCGATACGGACTTGCCGACATCGACTGCCGGCAGCACACCGAGTTCGAACAACGTGGGCGACAAATAAATCTGGCCGTCGGTGATCGAGATCAAATTGGTGGGAATATACGCCGAAATGTTCTGCGCTTCGGTCTCGATGATCGGCAGTGCCGTGAGCGAGCCGCCGCCGCGCGAATCGCTCAAATGCGTTGCGCGTTCGAGCAAGCGTGAATGCAGATAGAAGATGTCGCCCGGAAAAGCCTCGCGTCCGGGCGGGCGTCGCAATAACAGGGACAACTCGCGATAGGCGCGGGCATGGTGGGTCAGGTCGTCGTAAACGATCAGCACATCGCGACCCGCCTCCATGAAATGCTCGGCGATGCTTGTCGCGGCATACGGTGCCACATAAGCCAGACCGGGTGCCTGGTTGCCTTCGGCCACGACCACGATGGTGTAGGCCATGGCGCCTCTTTCACGCAGATTGGCAACAGCCTTGGCTACCGCGGAGGCGCGCTGGCCGATTGCGCAGTAGACGCAAACCACGTCTCGACCCTGCTGATTGAGGATGGCATCAATCGCGATCGCCGATTTGCCAGTGCGCCGATCACCAAGGATCAATTCGCGTTGGCCGCGACCCACCGGAATCAGCGCATCGATAACCTTGAGGCCAGTCTGCAACGGCACGCTGACCGGCGCGCGATCCATGATGGCCGCGGCCGGTCGTTCGATCGGCAGGCGAGCGCTCGATACAAGCGCCCCCTTGTCATCCAGTGGTCGTCCGAGTGGATCGATGACGCGCCCAAGCAACCCTTCACCGACCGGCACATCCATGACCCGCCCGGTGCGCTCAACGCGATCACCGGCACGCAGGTTCGCGTAGTCGCCGAGCAGAACCACACCAATATCGTCTTCATCCAGATTGAAAGCGATACCGAATACATCGCCAGAGAATCTAAGCAACTCGTCGGAGCCAACATGCGGTAGACCCGAGACACGCGCGATGCCGGTGGAGATGCGCGTGATCGTGCCAATTTCCTGGGCTGTGAGTTGCGGCGAGAGACCTTGACGTGCCTCACCGATAGCGCGAATGGCGCGTTCGATGGTTTCCTGCAAGTCGGTCGGTTGGACGGTCACGCGGGGTTGACCTGAGCAGGCGGGACATCGCCTGCGGACTGTTTATCGGCAACGTTCGAATCGGTGCCAGGTTTTGATTTACTGGGCGAGCTGTCCTGTGGGCTTGGCGGCAACGTGGCGGCACTCGCTTGGGTTCCGCGCTCGCTCGCGATCCGTCCAATCTCTTTTTTCAGTGACTGCAGATAGTCGTCGACATTCCAGGCCACGAGTTGTCCGTTCGCACTGAGTTCAATACCGCAGACCAGTTCTGGCCGGCTCTCGAAACGCAGCGGACTATCGAAGGAATAAGACTCCTGCAAAATCTTCTGGATGGCTGCTTGCTGGCTGGACGGCAGGGCGAACGCGCTGCTGACCGTTGGCGGCGTCGACGCAGTTTTCAGGGCAACGACAAGGTCCGCTTTCGCCTGCCCGTCCAGAGCGGCTAGACGCTGCCTGAAGATTTCGGCCATGCTCGATTCGAGATCGGTTGTGGCGAGATCCTGCAATGCCTTGCGCGTGATCGCGAGGACTTCACTGCGCGCACTGTCTTCAATCGCCTGGCTCAGCCCGTCGGCTTCGGTTCGCAAGGCTTCCTGTCGCTTCGCGGTCCAGTTGTCGGCCGTCGCGCGCGCCTTTTCGAGCATGGCCCGACCTTGGGCTTCAATCTCGGTCGTGGTCCTGCTCAGCAGATCGGCGCGTTGCTGGTCGAAGGCCGTATTCTTTTGCTCGAATTCCTCGCGTTCCTTTTCCGCCTCCGCTTGTTTTGTTTCGGCATCCTTGAGCTCCGCTGCGATGCGCTGCTCACGCGCATCGATGGCTTTCAGGATGGGCGCATACAGGAAGCGCTTCATCAACCACAACAGGATGAGGAAGTTCAGCGCCTGCGCACCTACCGTGAACCAGTCGATGAGCATGAGCTATTTGCCTGTGGCCAGGGTAATACCGTAGTTCCAGAACGGATTCGCGAAAATCAGGATCATCGAGATCACAAAGCAGTAAATCGCGGTCGACTCGATCATGGCCAGGCCAACGAACAGTGTCCGGCTGATTGTCGCGGATGCATCCGGCTGCTGCGCGAGCGCGGTCATGGCCGTGGCCAGCGCGCGCCCTTCGGCGAGTGCCGGCCCCATTGTGCCGAATCCGGTGGTGATGCCGGCAACGACAATGGAGGCCACCGCGATGATCGTCATGCTGTCCATGGTGTTTCCTCTGCTAAGCCGCAGCTGCGGTCTTGGAATTCGAAGGGTGCGTGGCCGCCGCGATATAGACCGCGGCCAGAATGCTGAAGATGTAGGCCTGGACCATCCCGGTGAGCAAGCCGAGCAAGGTCATCACAACCGGAAAGAGGAAGGGCGTGATCGTGAGCAGGATCGCGATGATCATCGTGCCGCTCATCATGTTGCCGAACAGACGCACGGCCAGAGCCAGCGTGCGCGAGGCTTCGCTGATGATATTGAAGGGCAGCATGATGAACGTCGGTTCGATGTAGGACTTGAGGTAGCCGCTCAAGCCCTGCTTGCGGATGCCGAAGAATGGAATCGCCACAAACACGCAAAGGGCGAGCGCGACAGTCGTCGAGAGGGATCCCGTCGGCGGCTCGAAACCTGGAATGACCGTGGCCAGACTGATCACAGCGAGAAACAGGAAAAGCGTGCCGAGAAACGGCAGATAGGTTCGTGCCTGCAGCAGACCGATGTCGGCGATCTGCCCGTTCATGCCGGTGACCACAATTTCGAGCAGGTTCTGCCAGTGCGCGCGTTCCAGACCCATCGACAGATTGCGCGTGACCAATCGTGAGCCAACAGCGAGCATCAGCATGATTGCCCAGGTGAAGACGATCGTGGCATTGAGCTTGAACAGCCCGAATTGCCAGTAGACGATGGCGTCAGGACTGAGATGCACGACCATCCTCCCTTGTGGCATCCAGGGGTTGCTTCTGCCAGAGCAAGGTCAGCGCAAGCCGCGCGATAAAGAATCCTCCCAGACAGCCCAGCATGCGTTTCCAGTCGTGGGCGGCCACGAGCCAGAATCCCGACAATACGATGGCCGTCCGCAGCAACAGACTACCAAGCATCCATAGCGCGGGTCGCTGTGAATGCAGCATGCGTCGGATCGTCCACCAGAGGCCGCCGAAGAAAATCAGTCCAAACACAAACCCGATCGAAACAACCAGCAGCATGGACAACACCTCATTCATCGTCATTGCGTGATTCCTCCCGCGTTGCCTGGTCCTGCTGGGCAACCCAATGCCAGGCATTTGCACAGCCGAGCACGAGTCCGCCAACGAGCAAGGCCAGGGTCCATGAATGTGCGCCAGGATAGTTTGCGTCCAGCCACAAACCGAGCATTGCCCCCAGCAGGGTCGGCACAACCACCGACCAGCCGATCAGACCCATCATGCCGAGCCCGAACCAGACGCCCGGCGCCGGATTGCCACGTGCGCTGGCCTTGCGCTTCGCCTTGGCTGTGACCTGCGCGACGAAGTCGCCGTCATCGATTTTGCGCTTGTCGGCGGGATCGCTATTCATGCTGGAACTGCGCAAGGCGGCGCATGAAGCCGGTCTCGAGGCCGGCCATGATTGAGCGCATGGCCACCTCACTTTCATCGCGAACCAGGAATTCCTGCTCGATTTTTTTCCGCAGCGATTCGAGATCGGATCCGGCCACCGCGCGACGTACCGACACCTGGACCTTTGCACCTACTTTGACCAGCAGTCCTTCGTCCACTGCGACGAAGACTTCGCCTTCAGATTCGGTTTCGTAAATCAGGATTCCCGGTACCAGGGCGGCGACACAATCGAGGCGGTGTGGCAACAGACCGAAGGAGCCTTCGCCGGTCTCGGCGACGATCCGGGTGACCTCAATCGGCTCGAGGAAAACCCGCCACGGCAGCAGCACCTCAAGCTTCATGCGATTGTGCCCCTGACTTCGTGCTGTCGCCGCTGGTCGCAGCTGCCGGCTTCGCTTTCGCGGTTGCTTCGTCCACGGCACCGATCATATAGAACGCACTCTCCGGCAGATCCTTGAACTCGTCGGCCAGGATGCGTTCGCAACCATCCAGCGCATCCGCCAGGCTGACCAGCTTTCCCTGCATTCCCGAGTACTGCCCCGTTGTGTAGAACGGCTGGGTCAGGAACCGTTCCAGCCTGCGCGCGCGTGCGACAACCTTGCGGTCGTCCGGCGAAAGCTGCTCCAGCCCGAGCATGGCGATGATGTCCTTGAGATCCGCGTACTGGGCCAACGTGCGCCTGACCGCCTGAGCGAGGCGGTAATGACGTTCCCCAGCGATACCGGGAGTCGCCATCTTGGAACTCGACTGCAGCGGATCGATGGCGGGGAAGAGTCCTTCACTCGCGCGTTTGCGCGAGAGCACGATCGACGCAGAGAGATGGGAGAATGTGTGCACTGCCGCGGGATCGGTGAAATCGTCGGCCGGCACATACACTGCTTGGATCGAGGTGATCGCGCCGGTTTCGGTGTTGGCAATGCGCTCTTCCAGCCCCGACAATTCGGTTCCCATCGTCGGCTGGTAGCCCAGACGCGACGGCATCTGGCCCATCAGGCCGGACACTTCGGAGCCGGCCTGGATGAACCGGAAAATGTTGTCAATCAGCAGCAGCACATCACGGTGCTCGTCGTCGCGAAAATACTCGGCCATCGTCAGCGCTGCGTGACCGACCCGAAAACGGCTGCCCGGCGGCTCGTTCATCTGGCCGAAAATCATCACCATGTTGGGCAACACGCCGGCGGCCTTCATTTCGCGGTACAGCTCTTCGCCTTCCCGGCAACGCTCGCCAATGCCGCAAAAAATACTCACGCCTTCCTGATGCCCGACCATTTTGTGAATCATCTCGGTCAGCAACACCGTCTTGCCCACCCCGGCACCGCCAAAAAGCCCGGCCTTGCCACCGCGCTCCAGCGGCAACAACACGTCGATGACCTTGATGCCGGTTACAAAAACTTCAGAGTGGGTCGAGCGTTTCACCAGCGGCGGCGGCGCGCGATGCACGGAACGCCATTCAATATCGGTGGGCGCGGGCTGGCGGTCGATGGCATTGCCAAACACGTCAAACATGCGCGAAAGAATCCCCTTGCCGACAGGCGCTTTCAACGGCCCGCCGGTGTCCGTCACCGTCATGCCGCGCGCCAGGCCTTGCGTGGGCGTCAGCGCAATCGCCCGCACATGCTTCGGATCGCGCTGCGCCAGCACCTCGATGAGGATGCGCCTTTCGTCGGCCTGCAGCATGCTGTGGATGGGCGGCAAATTCGCCTCGAACCGCACATCGACGACGCTGCCACGCACCGAAACCACCACGACCAGATTGGGAACCTCTGTTGTCACCCCGGATTCAGCCATCTGACTCCATTCGTTCGCCGACATGGAAGCAATGCACTACCTTGAAAAGACGAACGTCAATTCAACCTAGGGACACCACCAT